>CAZJXY010000121.1:0-9130 GCA_964549925.1 uncultured Bdellovibrionales bacterium
AGTGGTATTCACCTAGGAGTTTACAACGCTCTTCGCTGCATTGATGATAATACCGGCAAAATGATCAAAGAACTTGCTCAACCCAACTCAGACGGAGATAAAATAAGGGAACTCGGCAAAGAATTTTTGATGTTGATTGAAAATTTACCTGACACAAAAACTGGATCTAAATTATATACATTAGTACAAGCTGTCCGTTGCCTTGATATTGCGAACGCACAATCCGACGCCTACCAACGTAGACAGTTTGCATGGGAGGCGAGATCCAAACTCCACGCGTTCTTTGGTTGACTCTGGCGTGATTTGATCCGCCGTAAAGAGCTCATGGCCAAAGAGAGCGCTACGGAGTACCTTTTGTGATTTCTAGAGAAGCAGTTTAATCTGATCGAGACTGATCCGGAGGTGGCGTAGAATTAGACCTGCGCCATTCCGCCATCAACAAATAGCTCAATCCCGGTGACATAGCTGCTATCGTCCGAAGCCAAAAATAGTGCGGCCTTAGCGATTTCATCAGATCGGCCCATCCGTCCCATCGGAACTTGAGAGACAACGAATGACCCAAACTCCTGCTGCTGTGCTTCACTTAGACCCATCTTATCAAAGATCGGTGTTTCGATCGGTCCTGGGCTAATCACGTTTACTCTAATTTTTCTTGATTTGAGATCGGTAGTCCATGATCGAGCGAAGGATCGCACTGCGGCCTTGGTCGCACTATAGACACTGAAGGCGTCCATACCCTTCGATGCTGCAATAGAGGCGTTAAGGATAATCGAACCTCCATCCGGCATTAAAGCCAAAGCTTTTTGAACCGTAAAAAGCAGACCCTTAACGTTTACATTAAATTGCAGATCAAAGTGTTCCTCGCTGATCTCTCCAATCGGTGCCATCTGACCGAGTCCGGCGTTAGCAAATACTACATTCAAACTTCCAAATTTAGATTTTATCTGATCAAAGAGTCGGTCGAGGTCGGCCATTTTTGATACGTCTCCTTGAATCCCGGTAGCTCCTTGACCTAGGCTTTTAACTGCTTGATCAAGTTCGGACTGCCGTCTTCCGGTTATTATTACTTTCGCGCCTTCATGGAGAAATAAGCGCGCCGTCTCTAATCCCATGCCGCTGTTTCCGCCGGTGATTAGTGCGACTTTTCCGTTTAATTTTCCCATAGTTTCTCCAAGCTGTATTTTAATATTTGACGTCTAAGGTTTGGCAACCTTACGCTATACAACAATATACTTCAATAGTTCAAGATTAATGAACTATTCGACAAAAAGTTAAGCTCCTCTACTTTGGCGATGAAGGATGATGGGTTGTTTGTGACAACCCTCCAAGCACCAAGGCTCTGGAATGACTGAGGATCTGACGATGTAGCCCCGCACCAAATCCAAGAGGAAGGGTCTTAAGTCTTTAATAGTCCTACCGCCCGACTGTACTGGTGCTCAATAAAGCTCTTTCTAGCGTCATCTTTTATTGAAAAGGACGATCTCTTCCCATCTGATGCTAGCTGCTCTTGCATATTGAGCGATCGGTAAAATCCCTCGACCCCGATGGAGCTATTTACAGTAATGCCAACGCAGTTTTTATCCCGTAGACTCTCTGCAACAGCGAATGTAATCAAAGCAGTGCCGACACCTTTATAACGTCGCTCCGTTTCATCGTTCGGCATCAAATTAGGATTGATGCGGAGTCCGTTGATGTAAATAGTTGGTCTTCCACAATCTAGCCAATCTTCGACACGCTTTAGGGCCATAAATCCCAAACACTCTACACTATCTCTCTCGTTCGTATGACACAGCTTATAGATATCGAATCCAAGCTGTGGAGTGCTTAACGCATTGATCCACCAATCTTTCCATTTAGGGTCGTTAGCATATGTAGGTTGATCTGAGGTATTTTCCTCGTACCAACTTTGAATCTCTGCAACATCACTTGGCCCGGCTTTTTGAACACTTGCTAGTAAGCCTGCACCTTGCGAGTTGGATATTATCATCTGGCCATCTTGAAAAGCCTCAAGGGTAAGGGATGGGTCGGGTGCAAGCTGTAACATACGGGTATTATCCTATAACGGGGCCGTGCAAGCGAGCGAAGTCTATTAGTAAAGGAGATGGGGGAGGAACATTCGAACTACCAAGGCTCTGGAATAACTAAAGATCCGAGGATGTAGCCCCGCACCAATGCCATGCCGATTTGAGTAGCGACCAATCCTCAATTAGAATTAACTCCAAGGATTCTCAATAAGTTATGACCCCAAACCACGACCATAGAGATCACAATCCAGAGCGTGAGGGAGAGGATTCCCTCGCCAAGGAGTTTTTAAGTTCTCCGGAAACTGCCCGCCACGCCTATGCGGTATTGAAACAATACACCGAGCTTCGTGATCAATTGATTGAACGGGGTAGGAAACAAGGAGCAAACCTCATATTTTCAGTAAGAGAGATAGCTGGGGCGTGTAACTGGTTGACTCAGGCTGTGGAGCAGACCCTTTCAGGGCTTGCGAGTGTGCTTAGCACCCCGGAGCAACCTAGTGTTGATTCGGGACACACGGTACTACCCTACAGTAAATCTCACAGTTTTGATGCGGATCTATTTAAGGCAGTCAAGGAGTATGTCTGGCGCTTTAATTACCAGGTTATTTTGGAAAATTATGTTGACGCCATAACAGGCTTGGAGTCGCACAAGCGCGGAGATCTGACTGAAAGAAAGCTGATTTTAAGAGCAGCATTTGACGAGTGGCGACAACGTGACGAAAGCTTACTTGATCTAATGATCAACCCGCATAGTGAGTCCGGTGTAAGGCATGGGATCTCTCTTAAGCAGTTTAAGGAGGATTACTCTTTAAGACAGAGCTCTGATATTAAGGAATTTGTTGAGCTTGGATTGGAAACTCCTTGGTCTGAGACGGAGTATCCCCAGCAACACGAACGTCTTTCAGAAAAGTTTAGAGTTGCTGCTAGGCAAGCTCTCATAACGTTATTCTCCCAAGGGTTTAAGAAAGAGTTACCGAATGAACTTGATGCTTTAGATAGGCCGGTAGACATAGTTAGGGACTTGATTGCACGAGATCCGTTGGCATTAGAAAATACAGAGAAAAATACAGCGAACCGAAGATTACTGGCAGCTCATTGCCTCGATTATTACTTAGAAGACGACGCTGGAACGGCTGAGGAAAAGATTCAGTCAGTGGTTGGTTTACTGCAACGCCAGATAGAAAGAGTTAGGAGTAGTGCTGTTGCGCTCATGGCCTCGATCGAGGGAGAGAGTGCGGAACTCAGTATATTTGAGGGCGTTAAGAGAGCGCATGTCGAATCTTCGGCCGGCTCGATCAAGGCCAGGGAGAATTTAATCGAGCTAATCAACCAAGAACGGGAGTGGCTAACCCGATTTCTCGAGAGTTAAGCGCCGATTCTTTCCTTTGTAAATTTAGTTTGAGCGGGTATACTCGATGACTCTAATCGGGTAACTCGATGTATCAAGACTTAATTTTTAATCACTTTTCCAAAAACCTCTCCGCTCTTCGGATCCCAGAGCCGGCCCCTGATTTTTACTCCTCCACCGTTAAACGGATGCTTCCCCTTTTTGGATCGCATGAGCACCAGGCTAATGATTATTTAAACGCCTTGCGCTACCTAAATAAGCAGTTTTCCCTGGGCTTAGACTCTTTTGATTGTGAAGTATTTAATTTAATGCTGACTAAACTCTCGCAAAGCCAACGCTTTAAAAACGAATTTCACCTAGAGCCTTGGCTTGGAGAGCACACTGCTATTCATACCGGACACTGCGTGATCTTTGGAACAGATTACGTACGCAAAGCGAAGTTATTAACCGCAGAGAATCAAACCGATGAAATTATCGCTCTGCGCCTGGGGTTAAGTTGGGGACTCTTGCTGCATGATATGGGGGAGATCTTGCGTGAGTGGTCATCTCTCGGACAAAGGGTAGCGCAAGCATCGTTGCGCGAAATTCCAGAGATAGAGCATATGGTGTTTGAATCTGCGCTGCACGCTGCAATCTTTGCAGTGCAGCAAGGGGTAGAAACCGAGGCAGCAGACTTTTACCGATCGATCTCTGATCTTTCACGTCGGGTAAAGAATATCGCACTCGATGACGCCGGAATTCACACTGTACGAGAGGTAATTACTCAGTTTGAGAAAGAAACAATTTCGCGCTTAACTCTCACGCCTCAAAGTCTGGCGAAAAAGGAGCGATTCGTCGCTTTCTATGACTTAGTGGAGCTAAAAGACTCGCTAAACCAAGATAGCTCCGATCGATTTTTAGCCTATGCCGTAAAAGTAATTGAGCATACTCAAGGATCTCGCTACCTAATTCGAGCTTGCACTAAGGATAAGACTTTGGAGAGATGGCGCGCCTTTCGATCGCCAACTTCAAAATCTGAGTGGGAAGAGGATATAACTGAGCGGCTGCAAATCGAAGGGCGGCGCTCGGTCCCATTATCTTTATCTCCATCAGCTAGGGTTTTTGAAGAGCTAGGGTACCTCGAACAGGGAATAGGGGAGATGTTTGAGGCTGCAACCACTAAAACTGAGGTTGCACTGGCAGAAGAGATTAGAAACGGAGCATATGAAACCAGGGTTGAATGGCTAAGCCTTGGCCCAGCTTACATCGATCGCTTTGTGCGCCTTGCAAAGAGAAATGAGAAGCCAAAAATTGACGGAGAGATCCTTAAATTGTTCGCCAAAGTTTGGAGTAGAGATCTTAGTCGAGATGATCGTGATCGGCATTTAGCGGAGGTGGAAGCACTGTTGCACCAAGAGCAGAGTCAATTAGCTAGAAGGCACAAAGAGCTTATCCGAGAGATCGGGGATCAGAATGTTGCAAGTCTTTTGCTGGAAGTCGAAAGCCGAGAGCGCTTAATCAAGCTTTATTTAGCGGCTAAGAGAGCAAATTACATCCCTAAACCTGGCGACCCGCCGCTTGCTAGAATATCAGAACTTCCGGAAACCCTTTCTCCGCTCCCAGATATTGACTGGAGGAAGGAAGATGGGGGAGAGTTACTTGCGGCATGAGCAGTGAATTTCCAAAAACTAGTAGAGTCGTTGTAGTAGGCGGCGGAATAATCGGCTGCTCGGTGGCATATCATCTTGCAGATCTCGGCTGGAAAGACGTAGTTCTACTTGAGCGCGATAGGTTAACTTCCGGAACTACCTGGCACGCCGCAGGTCTAATGACAACTTTCGGATCGCTTTCCGAAACTTCGATTGGAATGCGAAAGTATAGTTTAGAATTCTATAAGAAGCTCGAACAGGAGACCGGACAAGCCACGGGTTTTAAGGAAGTTGGGTTTATTGAGGTCGCCTCTGATAAGGATAGACTCGAGGAGTTTCGCCGCGTGGCTACTTTCAATCGCCATTGTGGAATTGATGTCGAAGAGATCTCGCCGAGACAGGTGAAAGAACTTTTCCCGTTAGCCAAGACCGATGATATTGAAGCTGGGTTTTATGTCAGAAAAGACGGCCGGATAAACCCGGTTGATGTCACCATGGCGATTTCAAAAGGCGCCAAACAAAAAGGGGTGACGATTATCCAGCAGGTATCTGCTATCGGTGTAGCTCAGCATCGCGGAAGAGTGACTGGAGTGTTGACCGATAAGGGAGAAATTAAGTGTGAATATGTGGTTAATTGCGCCGGCATGTGGGCGAGAGAATTCGGTGCACTCTCTCAAGTCAATATTCCAAATCAAGCGGCTGAGCATTATTATTTAATTACCGAGCCGATTAAGGATATCCCAAAAGATCTTCCGGTTTTAGAGGACCCTTCTTCTTACGGTTACTACCGGGAAGAAACCGGAGGGCTAATGATCGGTCTTTTCGAAGCGGAGTGTGCTCCTTGGAAAGTCGAAGGGATCCCTAAGGATTTCTCTTTTGGTGAAATACCGCCGGATTGGGATCGTATGGGCCCTTTTTTGGAAAAGGCGATGAGCCGAGTTCCGATTACGTTAGAGACCGGAATTAAGAAATTTTTCTGTGGTCCCGAAAGTTTTACCCCGGATCTTGGGCCGATTGTAGGGGAAGCCCCTGAACTTAAAAATTACTTCGTTGCCGCCGGGTTAAATTCGGTTGGAATTATCACCGGTGGTGGCATGGGGCGGGTGGTTGCTAATTGGATCGTTAACGGCCTACCTGATGTAGATGTCACCGGAATTAACATCGATCGGTTTCACCGTTATCAATCAAATCCGGAGTATCGACGGACTCGAACTGTTGAAAGCCTCGGCCTAGTTTATAAATGTCACTATCCAACTCGCACACCGCAAACGGCACGGGGAGCTAAGAAATCTCCGTTTCACGATCGCCTGGCGGCGCAGGGAGCGTATTTTAAAGATGTAAGCGGGTGGGAATCTCCGGATTGGTATGCCCCAGCTGGTCATGAGGCAAAAGTCGAGCGGCTTTCTTGGGGGAGGCAAAATTGGTTTCCTTGGTGGGAGGCTGAGCATAAAGCCTGTCGAGAAAATGTGATCTTAATGGATATGAGTTTTATGTCTCGATTTCTCGTGCAAGGAAGGGATGCCGGGAAAGTCTTAAGTTATCTCTCTGCTAACAACGTTGATGGAGAGTCAGGATTTATTACATATACGCAGTGGCTAAACCAGGCCGGAAAGTTAGAAGCCGACCTTACGGTACTAAAGTTCGACAATGAAAATTTCATGGTGGTTGCAACAGATACGATGCACCGTCACGTGCAGAGTTGGATAACTCGGCATATTAGAGAGGATCAGCACGCATTTGTGACAGATGTTACAGGCGCCTTTGGGCAGTTAAACATTCAAGGCCCAAGATCAAGAGAATTTCTTCAGACGCTCACCTCGGTGGATCTATCCAATCAAAACTTTCCTTTTCGCGGAGTAAAAGAGATCGATCTGGGGTTTGGACGAGTCGTTTGTGTGCGTATTACATATCTTGGGGAGCTTGGGTTTGAACTGCATATTCCGGTTGAGCAAGCGGCGCATGTTTACGATCGGTTAGTTCAGGCTGGTGAAAAGTTTGGGCTCCGGCATGCAGGATTAAAAGCGTTAGCTAGTCTTAGAATGGAGAAAGGGTATCGTGATTATGGGCATGATATAGATAACACTGATGATCCATATGAAGTAGGGCTCGGGATCTTTGTCGATCTAAAAAGCGATCGAGAGTTTATCGGTCGGGAATACTGTGTTAAGCGAGCGGCAGAGGTTCCAACTAGAAAGCTTGCTCAGATTTTAGTTAAAGATCCTGAGCCGATGCTTTATCACGCCGAAGTTGTGAGAAGAAACGGGAAAGCAGTCGGGTATGTTCGAGCCGGATCATATGGATTCACCCTTGGAGGAGCGGTTGGACTTGCGATGATTGAAGCGAATGAACCCTTAAATAAATCCTACCTAGAAAAGGGAAAGTGGGAAGTTGAGATCGCAGGAAAGCTTTATCCGGCAGAGATCTCGTTAAAGCCGATGTATGATCCAAAAATGGAGCGGATTAAGATTTAAGCGCCGACGCGATGCTGAGTTTTGGTTGATTGAAAACATCCGCTTCAAAGGTCGATTTAGAAAAGTTTCTACGAACCTGAAGATCCAAAACATCCTTAGTAAACGCTCCGGCAGAGTGATAGCGCTCAAGAGGGTTGCGGCTCATTGCTTTTAATACAATTCGATCAAGCGCCTCGGGGCAGTCCGGCCGAATTTGTGATGGGGGAGGGGGGTTATAAGCCACGCGCGCAGAGATCATCTCAATTAAGCTCTTCCCGCGAATGGTGACAAATGGGGTGGTACCGGTGATTAATTCATAGGCGATCACGCCCATGGCAAATATATCCGATTGTTGGTTTACCGTCCCACTTTCAAAATATTCGGGGCTTACATAATCTAACGTTCCGAGCACTCCGCCAGAGGCCGTAATCTCTCTCCAGTGATCTCTTTTAGCAATCCCGAAGTCAGTAATACGAAGCGACTGATTAGGGGTCAATAAAATATTTTCCGGCTTTAGATCACGATGCACAATATTTGCGTCATGAATCGCCTGGACGCCTGATCCAAGTTCAGAGAGCACTCGGATAATTTCAGTTAAGGATAGGTCTCGATCGCCGTGAATTAGTTTTCTTAGATCGCCGCCGGAGATATAGTCCATGGTGTAAGCGAATATCTCACCTTCGCGAAAATACTCGTATGCACGTACTATGTTTGGGTGTTTTACGGCGAATGCCGCGACGATCTCATTTCGGAAGCGAGCGATTGAAACAGGGTCTTCTACAATCGATGGAAATAGAACTTTAAGCGCCAGGAGTTGATGAGCCGAATCTCTGTGGTCACATGAATACACCACGCCCATACTGCCTACGCCGAGGCATTTTATAATTCGGCAGCGACTGCCCACTATTGTCCCAGGTTCTAGCCCAGGAATTGATGAATTCACACCCATATGTGCTTTTTTGGTGAAGCGCCAGTATACCGCGAAAGGCACTCGATTGGAAGTTGAGCGGAACCCCCAAAAATGCGCGGGAAAAGGTGGTTTTCAAGCGATCAGATTATGTGCCTTTCGCACAGAGACGTTTCGATTCGGTTTGATAACCGTCCTCGGTCACGACTGAACAAAGCAAGCGAGCGATTACACTGAGACAGCGGGTTTGGGCGAGACGGGCATGCGCTTCGATCAAGCCGTCGTTTTTAAATGTTGCGATAGCGACAAGGATCGGAGTAGCCGTTACGGGAGGGCGGGATGCGCGTCTTAAGCTTCCGCAATCTGCAAAACGAGTGCCGAAAGAGGAGAAGACGATAAGATCTTCAGTGCTACAATCTAATTCAAGCGCCTCACTAAAGGGATCTACCGTTGCGGCCCCGCCCCAGTTTGATTCGACGATTTGGAAAACTGAATATGGTCCAAGGGGAGATCGAGAGTACCCAGCGACTTTATCGATTATGGCAAGTGCTTCGGTCTTATTGGTTCCAGTTCCTTCAACAATAAAGGATCTGCTAGAGGACATAGAAGATAATACCAGCATATCTCCAACCCGGCTCAATTTCGTTGCGAATTCTGGCGCTAGAGTAGGGAGTGTGGCTTTGCGCTGTGTTGTGGCGGCGTGTTGCAGTAGCTGAACGCAGTTGTCGTGTGCGCCGGCAATGTCCTGCTCGCCGATCAACAGCTCTCGCACG
>CAZJXY010000122.1:0-9086 GCA_964549925.1 uncultured Bdellovibrionales bacterium
GACATCTGCACCAGGCAAGTGAAGATAGCCAAACAACCGGACATGATTTTGTAACCAGTCACCTCGCTTTCTGAGATAAAAGAGAGGGCCAGCAACATAAGCGCCATCGGAAGCCCAACTGCCGGCACGAAGTAGCGACTTGTGGAAACAAGATATTCGTTGCCAAGAACGAACTCAAAAAGAGCGTATACAAAGTTCGCCCAGCTTCCGCAGAGAAAGACCGAGCCGACAGCTTGCGATGAATAGGTAACGGCTTGATCCTTTACATAGTGCGGGATTGCAAGGAACAAGGCCCCTCCAATCCCAGCAAATATGGCGCTAAAGAGCATCGCTGAAGGATCATACATCGTTAGGTTGCGACCAATAAGGATGGCGTAAGGGATAAACGGAAGTAACCTGGAGACCGCCCCCTCAAAAGTTTTTAAGCTGATCTCTTGTTTAAGATATCGAATATCGACTACGAATACTGCAGCCAACAGGGCCAACGCCATTGCGCCAACTGAGTCAGGTGATCGAAGCGGCAGTAACAGTACCAGTGAGGACCCAAGATAGCTCAGTGAAAGTACTCTCGCCTTCGCTCGAGCCATCACCGAAAAGGCCGTATATGCTAATGGAATCAACACAACTGCAGCTGCGGAGCACGCGAGTAACACGTCAGTGTAAGATGCAGCCCGCAGAATAAATATTGATGGTCCATTAGGTGGGAGGTGATTGAGCGAGTAGATCAATGCGCCAATCTGACTTGCAATCACGGGAATTAACGAGGCTCCAAGGATCAGCGCAGTTCTTGCGCCCTTTACATCCTTGAGCTTAACGGCACACATAACCCCGCTAACCCCAAGAACAGCTGCAAACCCGATAAAGCTTAAAACCCGCTGCAGCGAATCGAAACCGCTCCAGCCTTGAAAGAGAAAGACGCCGCCGGCGGCAATAATCACTACCGTAGCGATTATTCTGAGCACTCTCGCCAGTGCGCCTCCTTTACTTACTTGTACTTGTGTTTCGTTATTCTCTACCATAATTCTACCTCTCGATTCCTTTTGGATATTAAACATAATCCGAAGTTCCTCGATTGAAATAAATTCATCAAGCTTCGGATTTTCACTACCTTGGGCAACAAGCTCCATATTCCAACCCTCCTGCTTTTCTTATTTTAGGTCTGTGACTCAACTAAATGAGCCAATTCTGCTTTAAGCAACGACTCCTCCTCCTCCTCGACAAACTTTTGCGAGAAATCATCAACATCGTATAGCGTTACTTCTGAGTGAATTTCAGCCTGCGTGACTTTCACCTCCCAACGCTCCAAGATCTGCTCTAAATCACTCATTATGCCGGTTTCGTCTTGATGCACAGCGCGAAGTGCATCCGCTCTTGACTCTCTGGTTCGGAGAGTGTTTCGTTTTACCCGGAGCTCTTCAATTTTTTGCTCAACTAGCTCTAAATCTTTACCAAGCTGAGCTTCAACTCGCCTATGCTCATCAAGTTGCTTTACTAGGTTCTCTTTTTCGTCAACCGCTCTTTTCTTTCTCTTAAGGCATTCAAGCGCGCATTTCTCATCGATTTTAGCGTTCTTTACCGCTCGATCTGTCCATTCCGAGATCTCTCTTTCAAGCTCGTTCTGCCGCTTTCTCATCCTCTCCCCATCCTTTCTTACCAGCGCCAATTGAACTCTCGCTTTAGCTTGGGAGCCTTGAGCCTCTTTGATTACACTGGTGACAAGAGCTTCATGGTTCTCGACTTGATTTACCATCCACTCGAAGTTCGTCCGAATGCTTCCTACTAATCGTTTAATCGTACTCATTTAATCTTCTCCAAATTGTGTAATAAAGTTAATTAAGCCGAGCGAATCGCGTCCGCTTCTATAATCAATTATGCAGATGGTCAGAATCACAGTCATCTTACCTTACGTTACAATGCTACATATCCTCATAGATTTAGAATTATCCGCTTGTTATTACTCTATATTTTAGTTCCTCCTGTTGACAAATAAAACGTTACATTGTGTAATATATCTTATGAGAAACGACGCACTGTTTGAACGACACGAAGCTTTTATCGCTGCAGCGGTAATAGCCGCTCACGCTCATGCTCAGGGAGATGGTTTTAGGCAACGCGATGCAAAATTTCTGGTGGAGTTATTTTCAAATTGGGTAGAGCACTCCCTTAAATTTAGATCCTTGGTATTAAAAAATACGCAGATAAGTCGCTATCTCGATGACCTCGCTGGCGAGGGATTTGCGCGAAGAATTAATCGTGGAAAGGTGCCGATTTACAAGCTTACTAGGGCAGGATTAATCGAACTAACAAATCGTATAGTAAAGGTGGAGTATTTCGAACGTCCAGAGAGGTTTCTCTTCTCCCTTTATTTTGTGCGAAACTATAAGGAGCGTATTCTAGACATTATCAAGGCTGAGGGAACTAAGTTTCCTCCCTCTCTAGAGATCGAGATCAAGGCGCTATTCAATGAGCGGCAGTTCTTAGATTACCAGATCCAGCTTACTGAACGTGAAGTGGAGAAACTAAATGCCAGAATATTTTCAGCTATCGATAGCTCTAAAATTGCGATCTCTATGTACTCTCGGGGTTCAAACGACGAAGAAGTTGCCACTGCTATCGACAAGCGCCATCCTTATGAATTAAGCAGCCAGAAGCCTTTAGCCGAGCTTTTTCGCAATATTATGCCGACATTACGACGTTGGGAACTTGAGGTTGGAACGATAAAGCGGGCAGAAGAGATCTGGATTCCGGCGCGAAACATGTTACTTAACTACCTAAAAGTACTGCGTGGATTGCGCCTCTAATATCGGAGGAAAATAATCACTCAATCGCTTGAGCTTGTGCTAGACTGCTTGGCGCGCAGCAGTGCGCCAAGGTTCCAACATGAGGTTCAACAAGAGAGATGATACGATGCAGATCACTCACGTGGAGGTCAAGATACCTGATCTCGGCGAAGCGGCAGACGAGAGACTTCTTGCTTACGCTTCGATCGTGATCGGCGGCTGGATGGTGGTAAAGGATATCAAGATTATCCGTAACCCCGAAAGCCGAGAGGTATTTTTGGCCATGCCATCCCGACGACGTACCGACCACTGCCCCGGTTGTTTCGAAAAGAACTCCTGGGAGGCTCGGTACTGCAACGGCTGTGGCAGAATGCTCCCTCCGATCGCGTTGCCGGAACGGGATGAAAATGGCAGAAGGATTCGTCCGTACGCCGACATCGTCCATCCGATCAAATCCGAAGGTCGCCAATACCTTCATCAGATCGTGCTGGAGGCATACTATCAGAAACTGAGAGAACAACGCTCTCAACCTGAAAGTGGCAGCCCGTCGACCGAGCTTTAAACGCGAGGTCGATTAAAATGGGGGTAGATCAGCAGCGTGATACGGCAGTTTGACCGTACACTCCAATCGGCAACTTATTGTTTTATCGCACTGCTGCTCCCCTATTTTCCCCCGCTGCACTGACTTCGGTGTTGAAAAGTAGGGTAACTATTAGTAAGCTCCGGCCTTCATTTTATTCTTGATATCGCTGGAGAACCAAGATGCGTAACCAGAATTCATTCGCCAAATATTTGGCCGTAGCCGCTCTCTTAATTCCGCTTTCGGCTTTTAGCATAACAGTCGAGTTGAAAGAGTTAAAAGATAGCCGAACCACCGGAGAATTTTTCAAAGGGTTAGACGTTGAACTCACGCTCAAAGGCGCTGAGCTGGCAAAGGCAAAAGCGTTAAGAACGCAGATCACCTCTGCTAAAGACAGTACCGGGAAGAATCTCATTGACCCGAAGAATAGTAATGAAGACTTTTCCCAAATTTACAACAGTTTTGGTGACGGAACTGAGCAAAGTGTCACGATTAAGCTCTTAAACCCAGAGCGCAAAGCGGAGGCACTCGCGGAGCTAAAAGGCGAGGTGCAGCTATATGTTCCTGATATGGACCCCAATTCGACCGTAACTTTGAAGGGTTTTAAGGCTAACTCTGGGAAGCAGATTGAGAATCCCGCCCTAAAAGCTGCCGGAGTTGATCTTGCGTTTTACTCAAACGCACAACAAGAGGACCTACAAAAGCAAGAGAAAGAAAAGCGCATTGCTGAGTTAAAGGCACAAGGTATTGATCAGGAGAGTATTAACGTGGCTGTTAGTATGATGGACGCCTTCTCTGGCGGGTCAGATCCTAATTCAATTACCGTGAAGATCGCGGACGCTAAGAGTAAATTAGTGGCGATTGAGTTGCAGAGCGCTACAGGCGAAAAGCTAGACTCCAATGGCTCAATGAGTAGCGGCGAGACTAAGGTACTATATTTTAGTCAGCCTGTGCCGGATGATGCTAATATTATAATCCGCTTGTTGACCGATAAGGCGGTGGTCAAGGCACCGGTTCAGCTTGCAGCCCTGAATTTGCCGTAGGGTCAAAAGTGCTTACAATCTCCGTATGACGTATTTCGCTGTAGACCACGGCCCGGGGAATCATAATGATGGGCTTCCTCTGAGTGAGCGAATTGTGCTCAGAGAGAGGCTTTTATCTAAAGATTCAACCATCGACTTATTGAAAGCAATCCATTTGGGCGCTAAGGAGCTTGAGGAGAGCTATCCGGAGCGATTGGAAGCGTATCAAATGATGGTCAAGGCTGAGAACATTTTTCAGTCAGTAGCAAGATTTTTTTGCGAAGGAGATACCCGCTGCCCTACTCCCCCTGATGGAATGTTGCGAGCCGATGAGATCGCCGAGATTTCTAATATTCCGGAAGATCGACTTAGAGAGATTTTAGAGCAGATGTATTCGGCTGAGTTGCTGACTAGGAAGCAGGAAGCAGTTTTTGGAACTCCTTGCATTAGCGGTGGACTAGCATGGTATTGGCCACCGGACTCTGTGAGCTATGGACTGAGTGCGGAGGCCCTTGAATTAATTAGTACGCTATAGCGCGGCACGATATCTATCTTCGGTTGTGATAATAGTAGTTAAGAAATCGCTAACTGTTACAGATTGTTGCTAAGCTCCAAATTGGTTATGACCCGCCGACACAATTGGGACAATTCAACTGATATCGGGAAGGTTGCTGTCCGCGCGGTGACTGATTTTTTGAATTCTCCTACAGCCAGCAATCATCTTTTCCAAACAAGATTTCTCTACAGCGTCGAAGACGATCCTCATTTCCGAAAGCAAGAGATTGATCTTCTCTGGGTAGCTCCTGTAGACGGAACGCTAGACCGAATGACAGTTGAAGTTAAGGGGGACCGAAACGATAAATCAGGTAATTTCTTTATCGAGACGGTCAGCGACACCGCCCGAAATACCGTCGGCGCCTTTCTCGCCTGTCAGGCGGATTGGTTCTTTTACTATTTTGTGTCGCCCGAAATACTCTACTGTATGCCGACTGAAGTTACACGAGATTGGTTTCTTAAGAATCTCGATCGTTTTCCTGAGAGAGAAACCGGGTCGCGCCGAGGAAAGAGAACATGGCAAACATTGGGGCGTCTGGTCCCCATCCATACGCTAATCAGTGAAGTGGGTTGTGTGCCAAGCTTTCGGCGTTCCAACAGTTTGTGGCATCAACTTAAAGTTGTTTAAAAAATTGAGATTAATCTTGATTTTTCCAATTAATCATGGTCTTGAGTATAGATCAGCTTAGCTCAGGATAATCGGCGGGATTCTGATTGATTGAATATTCTCTTAATTCACTGATCTGTAACGACCAGATTAATGTCGATTTGAATTCAATCGAAAAGGCTTTCGACTCTACTAGCGGCCGACTTTCCAATCTAAATTTCCTAGAACACTCGGCCAGATTCCATCGGGAGATAAGACCAACAAATCCCCAAAAAATCGCAACTTCCCTCCGCACGCTTGCTGCCTTTTCAAGATTTATGTCAGAGAGCGAAGTTAAATGGTACCTAACTGGGGGCATCGCCATAGATTTAATTAATCGCAGCGCTTTTCGAGAGCATGGAGATGTTGATATCGTCATACCGTTAGATCAACTACCAAGATTTACCGAGTATCTTTCCTCACGAAGAGTTTTGTCTTATCGCCGAGTGTTTACGACAAAAGTTTATGCCGATAGACGATTTACCGTGTTTAAACGAGTTGTGCCAAAGATATCTCATTTCGGGCACCGCTCTAATTTGAAATTACTCCTGTCGCCTCAATATGATTTACTGAGACTAATTGATATTCACCTTGTACAGACATCTTCTCAGGGAACGAAATTGCTTTGTGGGAAAAATATTGTAACTCTTCCTTTTCAACTAGCCGAGTCAGAAGCGTTTAGAGTTAATGGTCAGAGGATAAGCTGCTGCGATTTGCGCTTTATTCTTTTTTTGAAATCCGACGATAACCCGCGCAATTTTAAGGATGCCGCAAGAGTTGCAAGCAGACTTCCAGGCGAACAGGTTGAGCACGTTCTCAAGCTAAGACACGCATTCGACCAGAGCAAGTCCCGACGCCGAAGATTCGGAAATCCATGGCTAGAAGCTTTAACTTTGACTGATAAGTGTCGGACCGTAGATCAGATCATACAGAATATACCCGGCAAACATAAGCATCAAGCCGACAAAATATCTCACTACAATCTGGGATAAGGTTGCCTGAGAAAAACGAGAAATTAGCCTGCGCTTTACGGCCGGAGCCTTGGCACTTAGAAGCCAAATCAATACTACCCCGACAATAGTTGGCCAAGTCCATCTGAAATTGCTACGTAATTCATCCTTTAAATGTACAATTGAAAGCACAGTAAGTGCGTAGCAGTATGAAGCTAGAATGTAGCGTTGATGACGGCGGTAAAGAGTCGGCTTATCTGCTAATCCTAAGCGCAATTCTTTCCATTCCATCGCGCATAACCAAATTCCAGCTAGTGTAAAGATTCGCATCGGAGTGTTTTTAACAAGAGCCACAGCCAACATAAAGCACACAGAAAACGTCAAAACCGTGGCTAGGAGATAGTCAACCTTCTCCGCACAAACCGCCCCTGGAAGTTGGAACAATCGGATTGCTCGATACGCATAGATAAGCATCGAAAATCCGAAAAAATTAAAGGAGAGATTTCGCGAGAATTCCCAGGTATACAAATCGTGCTTGGTAAAAGTAAAATAGGTTCCCGTCAAATAAAGAAAAAACATCAGGAGAAAATAGATCTTTCCCCAGCGCCGGTGTATTTTAGGATCCGCGAAGGCAAGTAACGCCAGTGGAGCAACGATCAATACCGTAAGGTAGCCGATAATTCGGTGAATTAAGATTAGAGTTGAATCATCAAAGCTCAGTCAAGGCCCCTGAAATTTTGGGGGATTTTAGATGCACCAATGGTATTTTACAAGGGTTTTCCTTCCATCGAACAAGCCAGCTTGAAGCTGCACTAAATGCGGTAAATCTCATAGAGTAAACGAGTGGATATCAACTTGGATCGGCGGAGAGAACGTCTAGCTCACCTGCCGATGGCAACGCTGTGCCCAAATGCATACTTTGCCCCCTCCATACGTAAAGCTATTTGAGTAAAGCTGCCCTTAAAGCTATTCTATCAGCGTAGCATTTGGTCCGCCCTCTATTTTTTTGAGACGTAAGAATGTCAAGAAGCCATAAAGATAGACATCAATGGAAGGATAAGGAACGCCTGCGAGAAGACAAAAATGACCCGGCAAAGATTCAACTCCATCGGGAGCGCTTTCTGGCCAGGCTTAAAGCCCGAAACGAGCCGATGAACCTTCCCCCTCAGGAGCCTTCAGGCCGAGTAGCAATGCAGCTTAGGCTCTTAACTATTCCTGATCCGGTTGAACCAGCAACACTAGTCTATCGCGGCGGCGAGCAAATTGCGCGAGCCGAGCACTGGGCTGAAGATCCGAGTGACATTGAATATGTCATTGCCGGAGCAGCGGGGATCGAGAACCTAGATGCTGAGGCAGAAAAGCAGAGACTTCAGGCACATGTTGAAATGATTCAAGAGCGCGGAATCGAATGCCATTTGGAGGTGAAACAAAACCTAACAGAGGAGCCTGAGAGTCAGCCAGTTCGCCTGTGCGAAGCATGCTTCCCCTGCGCCTTTAGAGAATGGAGCGAGGATCTTTCACTTCCGTTGTGTCAACGTCCGATCACATCTAAATGAATGAACCGGAGCTAGTTACAGCCATTCACTTCCTCTGCCAGCTCGTGGTCGTTGAATTCTAAGAATAATAGCGCAGACAGCGATCAATAACGGAGGATCAAATACCCCCTAAAAATTCGGAGACTAGCCGTTTCTCTCTATTACTAAGTTTCGAATACCTACTTATACTCCCATAAGCCCGATTCTGCTCACTACTTGCATGCACCCTAATCCCTTCCTCTAAATTGGCCACATGTCTTCTATCGTGATAAAGCGTCCCGGGGTGATTAAATCCCTGAGGAAATCTCCCCTCCAACCCCCAAAGCGGCGCAGTCCTCATCTCACCAGCGCTCGCGTTTCCTATTGCCACTCCGTCCCCCTCGCTTCCCATTTGATGAAGTAAAAAATCGCTATAAGGATAACCCCCTAAAATTGACCGATAAGAGGGAAGATGACAGTCAGCGCACCCGATCTCTTCAAAAATTTTCCACCCCTCCCCTTCAGGCCTGCTGTTTTTTGGAGCTTGAAGTGATCTTTGAAACTCGATTAGGCTCTCTACCGTTTTCTCTCGGCGCTCAGTTTTATCGATTCCCAGCTCAGTTGAAAGAGCGTCAACCGTAACATCCTTCAAGTTAACAAACTGAGCCTTCCATCCAAATCGACCTACTTTTTTATCCCGACTCCGCTCATCAAAAATCCAACTTACCCTGCCTCGGTTACCAGATTTTGCCGCTTGATCAATTAAATCCTGCTCGGAAATCTGCTCGATAATCCCAACCCCAAATAGCTGCAGCGGTCGGCGCACGCTTAAATTTTCTCTAGAGTCAGTTGGAGCTTTAATTGTCGAATACTTAGCCCGCCCGCCTATCTCAATACCGATCGAATACCGATGAGTGATCTGATCCTCGCCCTTAGGACGTACGACTACGCAGTCTTCGCAAAACCCCTCGCTCCCCCCAATTTCCGGATAAAAATGACATCCGGCACAACTTCTCTGGTTAAACTCGGGACCGAGTCC
>CAZJXY010000123.1:0-8981 GCA_964549925.1 uncultured Bdellovibrionales bacterium
CCGCTCCCGACAAACCGCTTAGTGTCGAAACAGAAGCAGATACTGCCGACATGGCTTCCCACCGATTTATTCAGACTGCGGGTGCATGAGCGTTGGGATATGTTGCGTGTTGTGCTGTATTCGTACTGCGATTGGTTGAATAAGCATCAAACTTCAATAGCTACAAATGATGGAGCAACCGATGATCTTCCGGTGAACTTCTGGGGGGATGCCTTTGACTTCTTCGCCCCGGCGGGGAGCAGCTATCTGATTTCGCCAAAACTGATGCGAGACTTATCAGCTCCGGGATACGCCTTTAGCGCCCAAGAGTTCGATATTATGTTTAAAGAGATCGAGTATGAGCCCAGATTTAAGCGAAATTGCTCATTATACTTTGGAGATTCCGCCAAGGTTCTTCCCTATTGTCCATTTAACTTAAGCGCTGCTGGTTTCTGTGATCCGCCGCTTCCTCCAGTGCCCTTTGCAGCCGGAGATCCGGTGAATCCGCTTCGTTGGCGTGTGCCCTTTACTCGTGTTGGTGGTGGTAAGCCAGTTCCTATATGGAAGTTTATTGAAACGGTGGTGCACCCAAACTTCGAGGAGAAGTCACCGAGGTTATTTAGAAAGATGCACTTTCTAGCGCGCTACTTGTCTCGTATGCAGATTCTACAAGAGGGAGTTGGTGCCTTAACGATGCTAAACCACTTTGTCGGAGATGATCCAACAGTGTCAGCTAATAGCCTTGTTGCTGACGCTAGAAGACTAGTTTTGAAGTCTCTAAATACCGAGGACCCATTACGCTCATTGGAGGAGGCAAGGGTACAGTTAGAGGAGTTCGTGGCAAATGCTAAACGCGAACTTGATCAGATCGGAGTTAAAGCAGTTCAGGCCGCAGGACAAATTCCAAACAATAAGTAAGGTGTATGGCAATTGAGTTTTCATATCTCATAGATTTAGTGTTAAACGCTCAAGCAGCAACGGTCTTTGACTGTGCTCCAGTTGCTGCTCCCGCCGTTACCCCAACTCCGGCTGGGTTTACCTGCGATAACTGCGGTGGATCTGCATTTAGTGCCATTGCAGCTTCATTTGGAACGATAGGGTACTGGGCTCAAGCCGCATGGTTGCATCAGATCTACGGATTCGGAATGAGCAATGTGGTAATGCTTGCCTATATCTTCTCGGTCGTAACCGGGATAGTTGGTTTTGTGATGGGAGCCTCTCCGCGCCAGTACATCTGGCTCTTTGTTGGTCCAGGATTATTTTATTGGTTAACGGAGTACCGGACAGCGGTCTCAGGCGTAGCCTGGATGGTTGCTGATGAGCAGCGCGATCAGCGAGAAGTTTGGCGGATGACTGAGACTGGACTGCTAAATGAAGACTACGTGCAACGTTTTGGATTTACAACTTCTAAGGACAATTCTCCGCAGTACACCGGCGCCGGCCCGCTGGTAACAGAAAGAGACACTCCGTGTGGGCAGACGGATGGAGCGTGTATTTCGAACTTCTTCGGGTATTTTGACCAGGTTGTAAGCGGTGTTGTCCAACAGCTGATCAACTTTGTCGGTGCCGGTCGGAAGATGTACAGTGCTGGCGGGACCGGTACCAATATCGTTGGCGATCCGACTTCCCCTGGGACGCAGATCTATTACTCAGATATAATGAATGATCTGCGCTGGAATTTCTTCGCCAGTATCGCTGAAGCAAGAATAAATAACGCCGACTTACGACGCTCTTTTGCCTCGTTTTTATCCAGCGAGTGTGGTGATGACTTTATCTCTTCGATCAATCAGGAGCGCTTGCACGCGGCAAAAGAGAATCAGACATCTCCGCTTTACACGACAATGTTAGAATCGACTGAATCGACCGTTGGATGGGGGAGCTTTACGGTCAAGTTCCCCTCCGAAATAAAGCTCTGGTCCAAGCTGACTGCGATTGTGCCGACTCCTACCGAATTAAAATCATTTATTACTCATGATAACGCAACAGGCCCCGAGTTAAATACTCCAGGCGAACAGAGCAACGCCTTGTATTTTGCCGATCTGCTTCGGACAGCGCCGAGAAAAACCAGGTTAATAGACTTTAATATTATTTTTTCGCCATTTCCAATTTTGACGCCAACCTTGGAGCAGTACTCGGCTGTTCCGCCAATTGATGAAATGTTAAGTTGTAAAACATTTCTGCTGCTTCTAATGCAAGGTCTAAGATGGGAAGCCGCTCATATCTCCTATCAAATTATGACCTCCGGCCCGTCTGGAATGCATCCGCTAAATTACGTTGCCTCTATGTTATACGGAATGGATATAAAATATCCGTTGAGTTTTGCTCCGAGTGGTCCGCCAGGATTTGGGACGGAGCCGGCAAATACACAAATTAAATTAGAGCATGTGCCGCAGTTTATAGAAGCTCTCGTACTTTCTAGAATTTTTGCAAATGAACTTCAAGTTTCTCCGGCAGTTGCTGCGCAGTCTCAAAGTCAGTATTCAGAACCAGTAGCAAACAAAAACATCGCTGATATTAAACAATTTCAGCGGGTAAATAATCAATTTTCCAAATTTGGAGAGCTATATACATGGGCTCAGATGGTCCCGTATTTTCAGGGGCAGCTACTATACTACCTAGCGATAGCCTACCCGTTTGCTGCGATGTTTGTCGTCATTCCAGGAATGTTTAAAGGTTTCATTCAATGGTGTCAGTTCTGGATCTGGGTAAAGTTGTGGGACCTCGGATTTGCGTTGGTTGCTGTGCTGGAGCGAAGTGTTTGGTCGATTACTACCTCATCCAATAATAGCAGTGAATTTAATTCACTAATTATGCAGATTGCCTCCGTCAACGGGGCTCAGGGTACCGGAATATGCGCCGCCTACTCTGGCGGTGCAGCATTGTCTCAAAGAACACCCGTACCGCTCGTCGCCATAGATCCATTCTATAGTCCAGTTACTGATACGGTCTTTAACTCCCACGATCGCGGGATCTTTTACATGCAGTGGTTGTTGGACCGATTAATCGCTGCCTCCGGTAATATCGGACTAAACATGGCCAATACCTACTACATTTATATCATGTCAGCGCTTTATCTTTCAGTTCCAGTAATTTGTGGAACTCTAGTTCTTGGTGCCAAATCCGGGATGGCCAGTATGCTTGGTTCAACCATGGGAGGAATCTCTTCTCCCGCGGGGGGCGCGGCGAGTAACGCTGCTACAGGAAATTACACCAAAGCGTTGGGCTCAAACCAAGCCACCTTCGGTCAAGAGGCTTTCGCTAAGTCTTTGCGTTCCGGTTCCGGTGCCGGATTTGCTAAGCAAGCCCTCGATGCCCAAAACGTCTCGACGGCGGAACAGATGTCCGGCGGCTTCGTCGGTACCCGCTCCCAGGCTCTCGGCGCATTAAGCGGCGTCATGGGAAGTGACATGAACGCGATGTATTCCAATTTACAAAGTGCTATGCAGGGCGGACAGATGATGCTCGCTGGAATGGATATCGGTGGGACCGCAGGTGCAAAAGCACTCGCATCAGGGGATAAGGCACAAGCTGGACTAAACGACGGCTCCTCGGTTGCCAGAGGGCCAGGTATGCCCACAATGTTTGGCCAGGGAGGTGCACCATCTTCTTCTACGGCAGGTGCTACCGCTAGCGGCACTTCCGGTGGAGACGCATCGAGAGACGGCGGGAGAACTATGGGGGCGGGTCTTGGTACAGGCGCCAAGCTTCTCAATAACTATGGTGCGATGAATAACATGGCGGCGATGCGCGAAATGGCGACAACATCACTTGCAGCCATGGCCCAACTTTCCGCTGCGCAACAAGGGTTAGCGGTGGCCTCAACAGGACATCAAAGCGCTTCGTCATTAGCTGGACTTCGTGGTCAGAGATTAAATGAAGTTGCTGACTTTGCCGGTCGGGAAGGGCAGTGGCGCGCACAAGATAACGTGGCGCAATCTGGGATGGCGTCTGAAGTTGCGGCAATTACCGGTTCGACCGGGATGGTCTCGAGCGGTCAAAAGCCGCAGAGCGCTTCGGCTATGGCGTACCTTGGAAGGATGGAGGGTGGAACAGTGGGGGCTGGTGGAAAATTTCAGGCCTATGGAGGTCATGGCTCGATGGCTGCTGCGCGCGCAGCAAATCCGGGTGGAAGTTTAGATCGGCACCGTAATGCGGGTATGGCAGACCTTCGGGCTAACTACGGGAGCGGCTTTGTATCTAAAGCAGCTGAAGGTGGGGCAATTGATCCGAATAAGTCGGTGCGGGATGCTGCTTACAATAAGAGTTTAGCGCAAACCTGGAAAGGTGTGACTCCGGCCGTAAAGGGTTTCCAAGATGGAATGGTCGGTCACATGATGGATCCATTGGTTGGGGCCATAGGTGGAGCTATAGGTAATCAGGCTTCGGCAGCGGGTCAGGCGTTGATAGATAAGGGCACAGAGCAAAAAGCAGCCGGACATCATAAGGCCGGAGACGCAGCCATAGCCATGGGCCAATTCATGCGATCGATCGGAGATGCAGGTAAGCAAGGAGCCGATTACAGTAAGGGTGGAAACGTCTACACCGGAATGAAAGAGGGTGCGCGCTCTGCGGCTAAGCAAGACGACTCGGCGTTAGTTAAAAAGGAGCTTGCAAACGCTCAGAAGCTTGAAAAAAACTAAATCAATAGGTGCGCTCTTTACGCGCGACCTTGGACTTTACCGCGTGAAGCATCTGCCAAACCCCGTACTTTGCTGAATCTCTCCAGACTGAGCGACCCACCGGTGTGGGAGTAAGACCAAATCGACGAAGCTTATTGTTAAGGAAGTATAACCTGGCATTTCTTTGAGAGAGTGGAGATCGAAAGGTTATACTAAACGAAATCGATACGGCATTTCCATTCTGTACCCAATGTGGATCGTTTACCGGGAAATGGAGCCCCGTTCCCGGAGTAAGCTTAAAAGGTCTTCCTTTGAGCTGCACCTCATCGCTGAAAGGCAAGTTACGATGTCCGCCTGTGTAGTAACGTTCAAGCTCCTGATCCGGCAGAATTGACGGGTCCTTCCCGTTGAACATAAACACGGTCTTTTCACCGCGAACCTGTAAAAGGAAATTATGCTCAGGATCCATGTGGTAAGGGGTGACGGAGTTTGGGGACGAGATGAAGATGAAACCTTCTAGCTGCTCCATTTTCCCAACTTTAGGAGTAGAATATGCGGTAACGGATCCAAGAGTTTCACGCAGCAATTCGGCATAGGCTGGGTCTTGTTCTACGTTTTTTAGTACTAGCCAAGATTTACACGATTCAATCCGTTCAATCGTTTCTTGAACTGTAAGTCCGTTACGTGGAGTTTCGCCAGGATTAAGATCCACCGGAACATTCCCGTAGTTATACTCTACCGATTGTTGAGGCAAGATCCGACTTAGCTCTACCAGCCGTCTAAGTTGAAAGAGCGGATGGGATTTGAGCGGATGCTTCACCAAGAATGGCAAATCTGGAAATTTCCTCTCAAACTCAGATGGATCAAATTGCAGGTAGCTCATGATTTTCTTCCGTCCTAATTGTTAATTTAGACCTTTTGATCTGGTGTATGAATCCCAGAAGTCTGGTTAAAGTTCTGCTGCTTCTAGCGTTCGAGGAAAAAAGCGTGTTTCCGATAATCCTTCGCTCATTCCATAGGCGGTCAATCATCGAATGCCCTGGTTCGGCACAAGAGTCCATCCAGCGCACGGTCGGATCACTAAGAATCACTTTTAGATTATCAATTTCTAGAAGCACACCCGGTGAGAATCGTGCAAAATTTTCATCGAAGCAAATCTTAAACGAAAACGAACCTTCAGCACTGATTAGATTGCACTGCATTGCTATAGCCTTGCCATCTAGTGTTAGCTTTAACATCATTAAGCTCCCGTTACCGAAGGCGCGCTTGACGATATCAGTAAAAAACTCCCGATCAGATTGCCTTAATGAGAGAGCTGTCCCTATTCGCCCTTTCCATCCGCGTAGCTCTAACTGGAGAAACTCCTCGATCCAATCCTCAATCCGATCCCCTTGTGAGGCTAAGTGGACCTCTACTTTTCCTAGTTCGGATAACCTACGCTGCAGTCGATCAAACTCTTTTCGCCTTTTTTTCGTAAGACTTTTTTGCAGATAAACGGTCGGAGAGAGTGTAGAGTGGAGCAGAGCCCGTTCGTTGCTGGAGGTGTGGCACACTTCATTACTAGATCTTTTGGAAAAAACTGAGATAGCGCGAGAGAGTGGTCCATCTTGGCGCACCATTCTAAACTCGAGAAAGTTAATTGAAGCGCGTGTCTCTAAGTAACGTGACAGTTTTGCAAAAAATGCTTGCTCAAACCCCTTACGCACCAAAGGGGAGCCAAGATAACAGTGTACGTATTCCCAAGTTACAAAATGTGAAAGTGGAAGTTTACGATATAAGAGTTTCTCGCTAACTGGGATTAGGCCTATAAGTAGTGGCTTCGCGCTCTGATTTAAGGTCCAAACCAAGATTACCCGCTCCTTTGAGGAAGCGTAGTGCTTAAACGCAGGCAACAGCATCCAGGGTTCAAAGAAAACGTTTGGCTCAACTGCGTGCTTGGATAGGTCTTCCCATGGAGTTTCAAACTGGAGAAGTGTGCGGTAGTCTGAGATTTCCATTACCGGAGTAGACACGAGGCTCTCCCACTCGGCGGGCCTCTCGATTTCAGAAATTATGTTGCGCGCAGCGTTGATCAAAATTAGGTGCCTCCTTGGGCGAGCAAAATAATGGCTTAGCCATTATTTGCCGCAGAAAATAAATACTCTGGCATAAAACTTTGCCAATACCGTTTAGGTTTTGACCATGCTGTTAGGCGCACACTCGCTATGCCGGAGTATTAATTGCACGCTCCAATTGTAGCAGGTTAAGACAGCTACTCAACCGGCTATGTGCAGTAATTTCAATCACTTACGGCGCCGCTAGGAGGCTTTGAACACCACTAACCAGATTCTTGAATTGATAAAGGGAAATCCGTCCATCAACTGAGAGGCGCGGCAGTGCAAATCTGTTGCCAGAGTCTCGCGGTTTTAAGTGCGCTGGCTCTGTAGTAACGGCAGCTCTATATTGAACTTCAGCGGCAATACTAAATTCTCTCTCCCCAGCGTCTATTTTTGTTCCATAGGGATACGCAAGGAATTCAATCGGCTTGCCGAGCTTCGCCTCCAATATCTCTTTGGACTGGGAAAGTTCCCTCCGGCATTCAGCCGATTCCAAGTTACTCAGCGACGGGTGTGATACCGTATGAGCTCCGATCGTGATCAGCGGATGATTTGCTAGCAACTTAGCTTCGCTCCAAGAGAGCATCGGAGGGGTAGAGTACCCATCCACGTTGTTTAGGCGTACAAGGTCATTCAAGAGTTTTGTTTGCTGATTGAAAATTGCGGGCTTAAACTCTTCAGCCAACTTATAGAAGGTATCAATCGGCGAACTGTCTTTCGAATTAATCAGAATACTCTCCAGTGCTTCCCACCATGGGAAGCTTGTTTCATCGAGATAATCTGTGGTGAGAAATATTGTTGCAGGGAGATCGTATCTCTCAAGTATGGGAAGCGCAGAAGTTAAATTATCTCTGTATCCATCATCGAAAGTGATTGCCACAAGGCGCTCCGCTTTTCGCCCATGTTGAAGTGCCTGAATGATCTCGGATAAGCTTACAACGTCTGCATTCTTCTTAAGGTAGCACATCTGCGAATCGAAGTTTTGTGGCGAGACCCTGAGTATCGAATTTGGAGTATTGGAAGGTCCATCGGAGATACTATGATACATCAAAATGGTTCCACTTCCGACCCGGCGATTTAATATTGGCTCAAAAGGGGTCGTTCTTAAAATCGAGCTAACCGCTCCATGAAGTAACTTAGAAATCCGTGCGGAAGCAAAAGCTGTGGAAGTCATAATGCCCCCAGTGAATCGTAAAACTTTTGGGCAATTCGCGAGTCGTCAAAACTCACGCGCAGAGCTGAAAAAGCGTTTCTGCCGAGCGTGATTAATTGCGCCTTGGTCAGAGAGCAAAGGGTATTGATCCAGTCGCCTTTTGTCTCTGCATTCAAATATTGAGTTGGCGTGTCAAGGTTTAGCCCCTCAACCCCAAGTTTGGTGCTAATTATGGCCCTACCAAAGGAAGCTGATTCGATCGCCTTAACTCGAGTTCCCGATCCGTAAAACAGAGGAACAATTAATCCGTCGCTTTGCCTGAAAATTTCAGAGGTATGCTTAACTGCGCCCAAAATCGAGAGATTTGGCAGATGTTTGAATTGGTCTAACCAAACAGAGTCCCCACTGCCAGCCACTGACAAAAATAGATTTTTTTGCTTAGTTATGACCTCAGGCCACACTTCTTTAAGAAACCAACTCAACCCGGTCCGGTTTGGATCCCAATCAAGCCTACCGAGAAAGAGCAAATTGATTTTCTCGCCTGTGGGACTTTCAATCGGAGGAGCTGATTCAGGAAAACTTATCCCGATCGGGACATCGATTGCTTTCACTTCCTTCTGAGAACTTGAGTTGATTTGATTGATGAACTTTTGAAGGTCAATTTGGGAGACCGGAGCCAAGAGATTAGACGATTGTACCAAACTATCTTCGAATCGACGAATCTTTCGTGCCTGCCAGCGATATAGAGCCTTTTTTATCGGGTTTCTTACGTTGTTTGCCTTTCCAATCCAAAGCTCGGCCTCGCGGTTATGAGCTCGGTATATAATTTTTGAGGAGAATCCATTCCGTAGATATCTGCCATGGCTTGAGGAGTGAGCAGCCGGATGCAGGCCGTCATAAACTATAATGTCGTACTTTTGTGATTCGGAGATAATCTGATGCAATGCCTTTGAGATTTTTGGATTGGAATATGGAAATACGGTAACTGGAAGCTTCCCACCACTGACCAGATATCGAAGAAATTCTCTGCTCGACTTAGTAGGGGATAAAGGTCGCTCGATTAATTTAGCAGAATTCACACCCAGCAGATCTTTTAGTCTCGCAGTCAGATACTCTGTATCGACTACGTCGCTT
>CAZJXY010000124.1:0-8952 GCA_964549925.1 uncultured Bdellovibrionales bacterium
GAAACCGGCCGAGTATTTCCGCCGCGTCGGTCGTAAATATTTAAAAGCATTCGAGAAACTACCCGAAGATCCAAACTCCTGGCCAATCGAGGAAGCATGTTCCGAAGCGGAGATCGCTTTTGCAAAAGGGGAGGTTGATCGGGTGATTATGATCTACACCTCGTTCATCTCGGTTATGTCCAATCGAGCAAAAATGGAAGCGCTTCTTCCGTTTGCCGCTGATGAATCTTCAAGCGCTTCGGTTGAAGATTCGAGTGCGTCGCTGACCATTTTTGAGCCGTCTGCGATCAGTGTCTTTTCAGCGATCATACCGAGACTGATGCGAGTGAAAGTTCGCCAGGCAGCGCTTGAGTCAAAGGTGAGTGAGCACGCAAGTCGAATGACTGCGATGGATTCTGCTACAAAGAACGCAGGTGAGTTGATTGACAAGCTTACCCTTACAAGTAACCGCCTGCGTCAGTCCGGTATCACAGGAGAGCTGCTTGATATCGTCGGCGGAGCAGAGGCTGTGAATGAATAAGTTTTAGTTTAGATAAATAGGTATAAGGGCTTAAAAACATGGAACAAACAGGAATAGGAAGAGAGGGGACGGTGACGCAAGTACTTGGCGCCGTTGTCGATATCGAGTTTCCAAAGGAGAAGGGACTTCCGCATATCTACGATGCACTGCTTTGTACAAATCCGACCATCGATGACACTAAGAACAACCTCACACTTGAAGTCGCCCAACACCTTGGCGACAACATGGTTCGATGTATCGCCATGGATTCAACTGAAGGGTTAGTGCGCGGGCAGCATGTGACAGATACCGGCGCTCCGATCTCGATACCGGTTGGGCCAAAGACACTTGGTCGAATCATGGATGTAATCGGCCGCCCAGTTGATGAGATGGGAAAAATTGAGACTGATAAGCGTTGGCCGATTCATAGACCAACTCCGACTTTCGAGGACCAATCTACATCGAAAGAGATTCTTGAAACCGGAATCAAAGTTGTTGACCTTCTTGCGCCATACGTAAAAGGGGGGAAAATCGGCCTTTTTGGCGGTGCGGGCGTTGGTAAGACAGTTATCATCATGGAGTTAATCAATAACATTGCCAAAGCCCACGGCGGATATTCGGTGTTCGGCGGAGTAGGGGAGCGTACTCGTGAGGGTAACGACCTATGGCATGAGATGAAAGACTCAGGCGTTATCGATAAGGCCTGTCTAGTTTTCGGTCAGATGAACGAACCTCCGGGAGCTCGTTTTAGAGTCGGACTCTCTGCGTTAACAGCCGCGGAATTTTTCCGTGATGAGGAAGGGCGAGATGTGCTTCTCTTTATTGATAACATTTTCCGTTTCGTTCAAGCGGGATCTGAAGTATCTGCGACCTTGGGACGTATGCCCTCGGCCGTAGGTTATCAGCCGACGCTCGGAACAGACGTAGGGCAGCTTCAAGAGAGAATTACCTCAACCAAGAAAGGGTCAATTACATCAGTTCAAGCAATTTACGTACCGGCGGACGACTATACCGATCCAGCTCCGGCAACGACTTTCGCTCACCTTGATGCCACGACCAACCTCTCACGCTCGATCGCTGAAAAGGGGATCTACCCAGCTGTAGATCCACTGGCTTCAACTTCAACCATTCTAGATCCTATGATTGTGGGAGAAGAGCACTATCGAGTAGCAAGAAAGGTTCAACAGACGCTGCAAAGGTATAAGGATCTTCAAGATATCATTGCTATTTTGGGTATGGATGAGTTGTCAGAAGATGACAAGCTGATTGTTGCTCGGGCAAGAAAGATCGAGAAGTTCTTATCCCAACCATTCCACGTAGCCGAGACCTTCACAGGAACACCGGGCGTGTACGTTAAATTAGAAGACACCGTGCATAGCTTCGGTGAGCTAGTTGACGGAAAGCACGATGACCTTCCTGAGCAGGCCTTCTACATGGTCGGATCGATTGAAGAAGCCAAAGCAAAGGCTAAAAAGTTAGCTGAGCAATACGGGGCGTAATTAATGGAAAGCACTTTTAAACTCGAGATCTTAGTACCATCGGGAAAAGTTCTCGAGCAGGAAGTAACTGCGGTAACGGTGAAGACCACACTTGGTGAGGTTGGAATCTTACCGCAGCACGCCCGTTACACGGCGATTCTAGATACCGGAGTGCTTGCATTTAGCGCAGCCGGACAATCAAAAAGCGAGCGGCTTGTCGTCTCTGGTGGATTTTTAAACTTTACCGAAAACTTCCTGCAGATCTTAGCGGACACAGTTGATTTAGCCGATAAAGTTCGCGGGGCGAAGTATGACTCTGAGAGAGAGTCGCTTGGAAGCAGCTTAAAAGACGCCGACACTCAGAGCCCTGAGTGGGAGGTGAATAAGAAGAAACTAGATCGGATTGAGGCGATTGATCTGCTGCTTGCCCAGGTAGACAAGGCGGGCCTTAACTAGGTCATGAGTTGGCACAATTGGTCGGCTATCTACCTAACAATATTAGGTACATTGACATTTTCATGCGCCTGATCCAGCCAACTGGTCACCCGCAGCATAATTTATAGTTGTTAAAGTGCCCATAATTATGTACACTTTATGTATGAAAATAGTACCATTATTGGAGCTGAAAAAGCGCCTTTCGTACTGGGCTGAAAAAGCTGCTGAAGGTGAGCGCATAGAAGTTACCAAGTACAATAAGCCCTTCGTCTATATCTCCTCTTCGGAAGTTTCAGCGCTACATGTTGGGGAAAGCATTGGGGAGTATTCACTGAAAAGCGCACTAAACGATCCGACACGTGGCAAGTGGCTAAATCTATTAATTGAGGACCGTGGGGAAGAGTAGCCCTCTAGTATCAAATCGAATCTACTTGGACACATCAGCCTACTTCGCTGTGTTACTGGGTGCGAAGGAAGCAGGCAAGATATTGAGCGAGATTCGGGAGCGAGTACTTTGTAGTAGCACGCTATTACTTCTTGAGGCCGAGAGGAATTTGCTTCGCCTATTCCGGGATAAATTGCTTGACCTAGATCAATATGACCAAGCACTAAGACAGTTGCGTGATGACAAGTCCGGTTTCTTGCTAATGGATCTTAGCTTGGATCTAACCCTCACAGGAACATTCCCGCCGGCTAGAATGCCGAAGACCTCCGACTTGGCTCATATTCGAACTGCCTTGTGGTTTAATACGAACGGGGGGCTGGTTGATTTTATAAGCCTCGACCGAAGCCAGCTTCTAGCAGCACGGGAAATGGGAGTGCCCGGGAGGTGGGAAATTACCTGATTTTGGCCCGCGTATCTCTAAAAACCTAATAATTTCAAGGTAAAGTTGGCTAGCAATCGCCGTCATGTGAAAATTCATGAATGAATTTGACGCCATTTGGCAAGCGGCAACCCCAGGGAACTCCGAGTTCTGAGTCTCGCTCTGAGAGTTCCGATATGGGCCTAACACCTCGGGAGCCAGATGACGAGTTTTCCAGCATAGGCACGACACTGGCAGTCGAAGTGCCTCTCCACGGAGAAATCATACCTCGCCCTCGAGTCATACCAGAATCGTTATTTAACACCGTGGTAAGCGCTTTACGGGAGTGGGGAAAGGAACTTCCAATTCGTGATTGGCGCGATCGTTGCGGCAGCGCTAGCTCTGGCCACCATTCCGCTAATCGAGGGCCTATCGACCTTAGCAGTGGAGAAGTGAGGTACGTTAGTCACGACGTGGTGTCACGTTTTGAAGTCCAATTGCACAATAGATCGTTATTTCTTTCTGATGATCGCTTATCCAAGAAAGTGTGCTTAGAGATTAGGCCAATTATTCGCGGACCCGAAATCTCTCCGGAGGAACGTGGCGTCGCGGTGAGCGTGGCGACAGCAGCGGGACGCTGGCGAAAACCATCCGAGATTCGCCGAGTTTTTGAAGGCGAAGATAGCGTAGAGCTTGCAACTCTGTACCTAGAAGGACTGATTAAAGGTATGGTTGGATCAACTACTGGCTTGGGCGAATCTAAACCAAATTCAATTAACTCAGTCGAGTCAGTGTTAAACGGTGTGGACGTTCCTCCAAAGGCGGGACGTTTGAGATGGGAGGTTCAACACTTCAAGACCATGACGCAAAACTTTCCAGCAAATAATTTCAATGTAACCCTTCCCGGAAAATTCAATGCTAGAGGTGACAACACACTATGCCAAGCGAAAGTCTCTCCAGGGTTTATTGGTCGCATTTTCGGGGGGAAAGAGAGTCTAATCTCTATTCGGTATAATCCTCCAAGCTTGGAGCTCGGATGTGGGATGCCGTATTCGGTGGAATTGGAGAAGGCTGGGGAAAAGAGAGTAACACGTGAGTTCAATAACTCAAAAGTCGCCTTTCTTTTCGCCGCAGGATTAGCTGAGGGTGCGTATCATGCTTCGCGTATTTAACCTCTAGGATTATTTTAATTTGGCATCTAATATAGTTGGATCAAATTACTGATGAATACTTATACACTTATTTTGATTGGTATTTTACTCCTAAGTTTGATTGCTATAATTTGGGCAATTAAATTCGGCAATCGAAATTCGAATTACTTGGGTCAAAAAGACGCCTACAACGGCAACCCAAGTACTTGGAACCTAGACGATAGTTCGAATCATTCTCATCATTCACATCATACGGAGTGTAATGCCGGCAGTGATGCCTGCTCCGCGGACGTATCTAGTGATCATGGCGGCTGTGATGGGGGTGGATTTGATGGTGGCGGCCATGATTGAATTAATAATAATTGTTCTGACAAAAATAATGCATTAAGCGCCAGCCTGGAACTACATCTTTAGCTGATGATGTTCTAGTGAGATACGTGGTAATTGCTTATGAAATCACTCTACCAAGATCCTGAATTTGCAGCCTACTGGAACGAGCGCGCCGGCGATCGAGGTGAAGAGTATAAGCACTTTGTTCTTGATCCTTGTATGTTTGAGGTTGCCGGGGATCTAAACGACCAAGTTATCCTAGAGCTCGGCTGCGGAAATGGATATCTAGCTCAAAACTTCTTGGCACGTAATCCTAAGAAAATTTTATTATTAGACATATCCGAAGAAAACTTAAAATATGCGCGCACACGTTACCAAGACAGTAGGATTGAGCTTCAGCAACAGGATGCTGAAAGGAGTTGGTCAATTCCATCTGATTACGTTGATTTAGTTTGGTCGACGATGCTTCTTAATGAAGTTGCAGATATTAAAACGCCCATGAAGGAGGCCTTTCGTGTGCTTAAACCTAACGGCCGAATCGTTTTATCAGTGACGCATCCAGCTTGGGATCTCTTTCTCTTTGCGCAGGAGCAGGCAGGTAAACCTTCGGAAAGGATCAAAGGACTTGGCAACTATTTTCGACGTGGGTTTTCAAAATATATAATGGGAAAGTCTGCTCGGACAAATCCACAAGTTGCGCGCAAAACTACAAAGGATTTTGAGTTAGAGCACTACCAGCGCCCTATCTCAGATTACCTTAATGCTCTTTTGGATGCCGGATTCCGAGTCCGAAAGATGATCGAGCCGGAGGTGAATAGAGCACTTCTGGATTTCAATCCGTTATTTCAAGAGTCAATCGATTATCCAATTAACCTTGTGTTCAAAGCAGAGAAGGAGATCTAATAATTCCTTCTAAGGATCTTCTTTAAAGGACATTCGAACAGGGGCATCCCAAATTGCATGTCTCCGCTAGCAGCATGATGGCGCTAGTTCTCAGAAATCATTAACTATTTTGCCTTAAATTTCCCGCTCCGATGAAACCCATAAATTGACGATTACCTATAAGGATTTAGCTAAGAACCGGAAATCTAATAGGGGACCATGGAACAATCAAAGCGCCATCGCTTAGAAATTCTTTTGCTTATGATTCTTGCTGTTACAGGCGCTATGCTGGTTGGTATCCCAGTGTTCAACGTCGGAGGTGGTGGGGTTGGCGCTCTCGGACCAGTTTGCCAGGGCAGTACGATTTCTGGGTCGGTATTTATCGATTTCAATAACAACGGTGTCCGCGAGGCTTTGGAGCCAGCTAGGGAAGGGGTGTCCGTTACTGCGTACGACAGTAGTAATACCGCCGTAGCCGCGACCACAACAGATCAAAGCGGAATATACGCATTCACTGGACTGGCCGGAGAGTATCGGATCGAGTTTAGCGATTTAGGTAATGGATTCTTCCCAGGTCCAAAAGGATCGGGCAGCGAAACCACAGTCGTATTTACCTCGTCCGGAGACTGTGCAGTTAATCTTGGATTAAGCAGTCCAACTGAATACTGTGATCCTAATCCAAAGGTGGCCACATCAGTTTTTAACGCCGGCAATCCCCTGGCTGCTGGATCCAGTGCAAATGCCCCAGCAATAGTTTCCTATAATTACCTAGATACTGGAGATCGTGAGCTTCCGTTCGGCCCGCCTGGCTATGTTCCACCAGAGACCATTGCGCCGAATAGTGAGGTTGGAACTGTTTGGGGATTAGCATACCAGAAGAGCACACAAACACTTTACTCCAGCACAGTAGCAAGGCGACATGCCGGAACCGGCCCAGGAACGCGAAGCGATAGTATCGGTGCAATTTACATCACTGACCTTTCTGGTCCAACACCGCTCAGTGAAGGTTATATAAATTTGGCTGATCTGGGTATTCCGACCGGCGTCGATCCCCGCGGTGGTAACAATTCCGGACTGAGTCCAAATAATACTGATCCAAGCCTCGATCTCTCGATCTATGACAAAATCGGCAGAGTCGGAATTGGCGATATAGAATTTTCTGAAGATGAGAAAACGCTTTGGCTGGTTAATCTATTTGATAAAAATCTTTACGGAATACAGATTGGCTTAGAGGGAGTAACTCCAGGCCCGGGTAGCGTTATTGTGAATCAGCTTATCCCGAATAATGCTCATTGTAACGGCAAGGGTTATCGCCCTTGGGGACTAAAAGTGCATCAAGGAGATGTGTATGTTGGTGTAGTCTGCTCGGCAGAAGAGTCACAGGATGCCAGCGATCTTTGGGCATACATTGTCAAATTCGATGGCAGCTCCTTCAGCACATTCTTTGATTTTCCGCTTTCGTACAAGAAAGGTTACGCACTGAAACTCTCCTCTGGTCCGTTACCGAACGAGGGTAAGTACTTTCATCCCTGGCCACGCTCGTACACCGATATTCACAGCCAATTTGTGGAACCAAACTCACCACCGTATTGGTTAATCTATCCAACACCAGTATTTAGCAGCATTGATATTATGAGAGATGGAAGCTTGGTCGTTGGTTTCATGGACCTATCCGGGCTGCTTTATGGTAGACGCAATTTGACACCAACCGGGACAAATAAGACCGTTTCAGAGAATGGTGGGGGAGAGATTCTAAGAATCTGCCCGGATCCGGTCAGTGGAGCATTGACGCTAGAGAATAACGGCGAATGCGGAAACAACGTCACAGCCGGTTCGGGGAATGATCAAGGTCCAGGTGGTGGAGAGTACTTTTTTCAAGACTTTTTACAACTTGGAGCGGGAGAAAACGTTCACCAAGAACTTTCCCTCGGGGCAAACTTTCATCTTCCTGGAAGTGATGAGATCATGGCACTCACCTACGATGCCTCAGGCGATACAATCTCCGCAGGCCAGCGTACTTATTCACTTACCGGTGGCACAGGAATTCGGTGGTACGACGTCTACGACTCGAAGATGGATAACGGAACATTTGGTAAAGCTGTTGGCTTGGGAGATATCGAAGCGTTATGTAGTCCAGCGCCGATCGAGATTGGAAACCGAGTGTTTAAGGATAGTAACGATAACGGCGTACAGGATGCAAATGAGTTAGGCATCAGCGGTGTTACTGTTAGGCTCTATCAAGGCGCCACTCTTGTAGCGTCCCAGATAACGTCATCTTTAGGTGAATATTACTTTGTTGAAAGTAACGGTGTCGTTCCCCTAACCAACTATCGAATAAGGTTAGATCTCGCGAGTGACTATTCTTCAGGTGGACCTCTCTTCGGACTTACCTTAGCCTCTGTAAATAGTGGGGACGATGTTCATGATTCTGATGGAGCTACTATTTCTGGCTTTCCAGAAATTACGCTAATGACAGGAGTGGGAGGAGAAAATAACCACACTTTTGATTTCGGTTTTAAAGCTGTTGCAACTCCGACGCCTACACCAAGTCCAAGTGCAAGCCCATCGCCGAGCTCATCTCCAAGTCCGTCTCCTTCGGCAAGTCCATCACCATCGCCGAGCGCTTCACCTAGTTCAAGTCCATCACCATCTCCAAGTACTTCGCCTAGCCCAAGTGCATCGCCGTCATCATCTCCAAGTGCCAGCCCGACACCATCTCCAAGTGCGTCGACAACTCCATCCACTTCTCCAACTCCCACGCCCCAGGGGGATTGCAGCGGAACTCAGACGAATGAAGGCTGTATCGACTGTGCAGGAGTATTAAACGGCGGTGCTCAACTTGATCGTTGCGGAGTTTGTAACGGCGACGGAATGTCATGCCTGGATTGCGCTGAAAAGAACATGTTTGAAACCCAAGCGGTCATGGATGGAAGTCTAAAATCGATGGAAAAGATTGCAAGAAAGCTAACCAAAGCAGCTGTGAAATGCGATGCTAATCTAGCGAAGAAGGCTACAAAGTTAAACGAAGCTATCCATTCCGCTCAGATAGCAGGATGGATCAATTCTTGGGAGCTGCCTACTAACTCGACCATCTGCGAAAATCTAACCTTTTGCGTCTCCAATAGTAATCAACCGAAAATCGATGAGTATCTTGGGAATGCCGGCAAGGTGTACAAGATATTCAAGAGCATGGCCAAGCTTCATAAAAAAGCGTGCGGGGAGTTCAATAAGAAATACAGTGACCAGGTGGAAAAAATCTATAAACACGCCGTAGAGCTCGCAAACTCGTTCCCGAAGACTCAAAGTACCTGTCAGTGATCTAAGCTGAACTCTAAGTCTGCGCTTTTGTGTTGAGTTCCGTCCAACCAGTTGAA
>CAZJXY010000125.1:0-8915 GCA_964549925.1 uncultured Bdellovibrionales bacterium
TTGGTGGACCCGAAACTGTTAGTGATACTGACCCCGCGGGTACGTAATGCAAATTTCTAGCGTCCGCCACCGCAAACCTTCCAAGCGAAGAGACTTCACGTAACGTATCAAGGCCGCCGTCACGAAGAATCTGGGCTGCCTTGCGTAAGATTCGAGGTATCACTGCTCGATACTCAGGATTCTGACGACGTCGATCATTAATCGACCCCTGCACTTTTGAAGATACGGAGATCTGAGGAAAGGTATAAACAGAGAAATATCCGGAGGTGTGCCCGTGCAACAATGAAAGCGCAATCGTCGAAATAAACCGTGCCACACGATCTGTGCGACCATGCAATATCTGTCTAAGGTTACAGAGTTCTCTAAACGTATCTATGTCGTAAAACGGCTCAAAATACTGCCTGTACGCGTTAATACTGACTGGACGCCTTAGATCGAAGCGCTGCAACTCTAGAGCCACTTCAGAAAGATCCGCTGGCTCTACCTTAGACTGGGTGAGGATGACCGATAAGGGATTAACGTCTGAGGCAAACGGAATTCGCCCCTTAATGGCAGCTTCTAGACTTGAAGTACCGCGGCCCGAAAATGGGTCAAGCACTACCTCCCCTACCCTGGAATACCGCTCAATCATTGCGGACGGAAGAGCCGGCTTAAAGCTCTCGGGATACGAGATGCAGTAGTGCAAAGAGTGAAAATCCTCCGTGGCCGAAGACCACAGCGGACCTTGCTCTTCGAATGCCTCCCTTTCTACTAGACGCAATGCTGGACGAGTACTCACCTGACAAATTCCGACTGTAAACTTGGGGGTCAGTATAGTCTTTGAGGATTTCTAGTGCTACTGGTTAAAATTAGAACATGGCGCATGAATGTACAGTAACTTACCGAATTCCCTGTTACTGCTGGAATTGTTTTATATTTTTCATAGCGGAGTCCAACCCCGGCTCAAGTTTAAGAGCAGTTTCAAAGGCCTTCTGAGCCTCGGAGCTCTTTCCCATACGATAATATAAAACACCCAGATTATTATGCGCCTGAGCATTAGTGGCGTCGAGCTCTAGAGCTTTTTTTAGAGTGGTCTCAGCCTCCGAATGCTTCCCAAGCTCCAACTGGGTCCATCCGAGGGCCGTATAGGCTCGAGAATTCTTAGGATCTTGTTCGATCGCCTGCCTTAAATAACCCTCAGCCGCGGCCTCCTGGTTTTTATTCATCAAAACTACACCTAAATTCACTAAAGACAGGGAGTCGTTCGGGGATAGATCAATTGCCCGGCGCAACGCCCGTTCAGCCTTATCCAATTCGCCAGCTCGCTCGTAAGTGACTCCAAGCGCCCGGTGTACCAATGGGTTCTCAGGCTGCAGCTGAGCAGCTTTGAGCAGCACTCTTTCACTGTCGAAATGCCGATCGGCGCGCTGATAAGCGACACCTAAATAAAAATTCACGTCGAAGTTCCCTTCATCAAAGCGTAAAGCCCTTTCGTAGGCGGCAATCGCCTGATCCAGACGACCCTGTCGTTCATAAACGACTCCTAAATTATATAATGCCAGGGGGTCTTGCTTATTAAGCTCCACGGCTTTAGTTAGATACTCCTCAGCCGCTGAGTCATCTCCCTTTTTTAGAAATACGATTCCCAAGCCCAAAAGGGAGCCGGCATCCTTCTCGTCCTTTTCGTTGGCCTTCTTATAATCCTCGAAGGCGCCGTCCAAATCACCCTTTCTGAGGCGGAGATTCGCAAGAGCATTTATGAATTCAGCTTTATTACTCAGCTCGACAGCCTTTTCGTGCTGACTAATAGCCTGTTCCAAATTACCCTGCTTAAATAAAATCACTCCCAAATTGAAGTATGCCTCTGCCATAGTCGGACAGGCTTCGATCGCACGTCGATAAGAATTCGCTTCCGCTTCAGACCCATCTCCTAATTTGACCCCTTCTCGGAACAGCTTACTCGCCTCAAGACAATCGTTCTCGGCATAGGCCAGAGACACCATCCATAAAGCGCCTATAAGGTGACCAATAATGACTCTCAATTTAATTCGACGCAGACTAAGTCTCATATATTAAGCAGGTGTGCTTAATCCTAGCTCCTGACTCTCTGACTCGCAATGATCAAATCTGGAGAGCAACTGCCTAATCCGCTCTTCGGGAATTACCAGGGCAAACCTTATGAAATCGGGAAAACTCCCAAAAATCTCTCCGGGGAGGGCAAAAATTCCGTGTCGAGCTAAAAGCTCCCCTGCCGCCAGGTATGAGCGACCTATCTGCCCGGCCTTGTGAGAGTGGAGTCGAGCTGGCAACTTCGCCCACAAACACGCACCAGCTAGAGGCATCTCGACTCCCCACCCTAGCTTTTTTAATCCGTCAACTAACAGTCTAGCCCGACGTTCGTATTTTAAACTCAAAGTTGTCGGAATCGAATTTGCACCGGTTAGGGCCACGGAAGCAGCCTGTTGAATCGGGAGAAAGTTTCCGTAATCTAGGTATGACTTTATCTGTGCAATCTTCCCAACCAGCTCGCTTGAGCCAAGCAGCGCCCCTACTCTCCACCCAGGCACATTATAAGCTTTTGAAAGAGAGTAAATTTCCGCGATCCTTTGACTGCCGGGGGCTTGAGCTAATAGGCTCGACGCTTCGGCTCGATAGCTCATCTCACCATAAGTAAAATCATTTAGCAGAAAGAGATCATACTTCTCGGCTAATAAAAGCATACGCTTCCAGAATTCGACTCCAATCATGATCGATGTTGGGTTATTAGGAAAATTAAACAAACAGGTTGATATCCCTCCAGCCTTAACCTTAGCCTCAATCTCAGCGAGCATCGAAGCCGGATCGTTTGTGATACTAAAGGTCTCGACTTCACGAGCACTCATCGCTGCTGCGGCGCGAAACGCTGGATATAGCGGGGTTCCAATTAGCACCTTCTTATCGCGAGCCGGTAGCGCCATTAGACTAAGATTTGTCGCCTCCTTAGCCCCCATTGTTACAACGCACTGAGAGTGTGGATCTAACTTTACACCAAACCGTTGACTGTATTTTAAAGCGAAGGCTGAACGAAGCTTTCTTATTCCACGACTGACTGCATAGCGATGATTGTGAGGTTTTAAAACCGATTGAACCAGAGCATCAGTCAATGTCCGATCTGGAGACAAATCCGGATTAATCATCGAGAGGTCAATTAAATCGGATCCAGCCTGTAAAAGTTTAAGTCTCGAATCCTGCAGGGCTAATAATTGATCGTCTCGAATATCGAACAGCTCTTGTATTCCATCCATACGTCCAAACCTAACATCTTTGACCAACTTTTAAAAATATGTTCAAAGGATGTTATTCAATTGGGGTTCTTGGCTTTTTACAGTATTTATTGCATTAGATGGGCACACAGCTCCAGACGCGAGAAGACCTGTGGGAAGAGGCAAGTGACCCGATCTTATTGCTCGACGGAAACATCTTAGTATGCTGGGCAAACCGCGCGGCCAGAGAGCTTGCGAAAAAGAGCGGACTGCCAGAAAATGAGCTAAGCTCCTACCTTCCCGCCGACGTGATAAAACAGGTATACGCTGTGCAACAGTTTGGCACCCTTCAGATTCGCATACCACTCCAGAATCTCAGCGATCAGACGGACCCCAGCCAGAAGTTGATTAATCAGGTTGCTGTCGTTGTTGAGCTTGGAAGCGGTGAACCCGGCGAAGAGTTCAGGCTTTTAATATTAAAAACTCCATTTCACTCTACGGGCTACTTCGGAAAGTACGATGAATTTCTAGCCACTGTCACTCATGATCTTAAAAATCCCCTTGGAGCCATACACGGATATGCGGACCTACTTTTGGATACTCCAGCTGGAGTCGGTTTGAGCGATAAGCAGCGAGAGGTGCTAAATCGGATTAGAAATTCATCCTTGCGCATGATCGAACTGATTAGGAACTACCAATATCTGTTTAAGATGCAAGCCGAAGATGCGGGAATTACCGTTCGTTCAGACAGACCGACGGCAAATATAATTCAGGTGCTGCAGTCGGTAATTGAGTACTCCTGGCGTGAAGGCCCGCAGGCTCCAATTCTTGTAGTTGAGATAGAGGACCCAACCTTGTCTGTGGCTTTAGAGCGAATCAACCTTGAGCGCGTGCTTTCTAATATTGTCTCGAACGCAGTGCAACACACCCCGCCAGGAAAGCAGCTCTCTGTCCATGTCAAGAGAGATGGACCGGAGGCTTTAATCTCCGTTAAGAACGAGGGGTCACACATCCCGGCGGAGCTGATTCCGAAGTTGTTCACCATATACGGCAAAGGCAGCGGCGTACTGGATAAAAGCGGATCCGGTCTTGGGCTCTACATTGTTAAAACGATCGTCGATCGAGCTAAAGGAAGCGTAGCGCTAAAGAGCGACAGTCAATCTGGCACCGAATTCACGGTTAGGCTACCGCTGGCTTTAGCCAAGCCGTAAATCAGTCTCTTGTAAAAGACTAAATTCCGATTAAATTATCGTCTTGGCGCCAAGAGATTAAAGAAATATACCGCCATATCACCTCTTCCTGCGATATTCACTTTATCCGATAGCATAGCAATCTGCGGATTCAAATTGCCGCTGCATAGTTTCAGCAGATCATCTTCCGAAAGTTCGATCTTACAGTCCGCATCAGAGCCAGAAGCTTGAGTGCAGCGCGGTTGATCACCACTCCAATCGAATAGATAAGACTCCTTCCCATTCACAGACACAAGTATTTTTCCACTTAGATGAGACTTCAACCCTTGATGAGCGTTACGCGCCCGATTACAGATCTCCTCACCGAACAAGTCGCGCGCGCTTTTAATCTCTCCCCGTCTAACAGGGACCTGCAGTTCATCATCATCATCCCCCTCACTCTCTCGATCAGCGTCCTTAGCCCGCGCGGGAGCGTCCTCGGTTCCATCTTCTGAGTCTTCATCATCAACTATTACTGGTGGGCACATACACTTCTCTCCGAATTCAGTTATTGGTTAATTTCCATAAGCATTCTTGCAGCATCTAGCTTTCGGCTGGGTTTTTATTTTCCGCGGCGCAACTTGGCAAGCCAAAATCGCGCTCGCCCTGCGCCATCGATTTTTGTCAAAAAATCAATGGCGCAGGGTTTATACAATGCGGAGGAAGATAACGCTACTGGGTAGAAACCGCTTATAATGCCAATTTACTCTGCATTAAGGGCTTTCCAAAGTTCCTCCCGGCTGGGGATGCGCTTTTGCTGCTGACCGATTAGCTCAGCTTCAATATGCGCCGGCTCAGCCTGAGGCTGGGTATCTATAACTTGTAACTTAACTTCGGCCAGTTCAGGTTGAATCGGTTCGGATCCAAGGCTTGACGAAGCCGGAGGGTGCGTGAGCTGCTCAGAACTTAAATCACTAGTTAGTGACGCTTCGATTAGCGGAGCTTCGGAGTTTTCTGGTGAAACCTGAGTATCACTTAATGTCGGAAGTTCCGACTTTACGGCATCTCCATTTAGTTCGGCGGAGTTTTCAACTACGACTTTTAGAGTCCGTACCTGCTCCACTATCCGTCCGGGTAATGGATCGGTGCGCTTTAACATTCCGGTCGGAATCCGAACAACATCACCAGGCATCATTCGCCGTACATCAAGACCTGGATTGTAACTCAAAATTTCCTCCCAGGCCGCGGAGCGTCCGGTATACCACTTGGAAATAATCCCGAGTGTCTCCCCCGAATATTTCACTTTGTGGTTATAATATTGAATTTCTGCAGGCTTTGTGCTTCGAGCTAATGTGCACCCCGCCAAGATTGGGATGATCAACAAAAGCGCCGCAAACATTGCGATATTTCTATGCCTCATCAACTAACCTCGAGTTACCCTGGATATCCGTTAATTTTCTCGATCGCTGCGCGAATCTGATCCCTTACTTCGGGAGCAACTTCCCGAGTCAAACGAGAGGAGAGATAACCGACTGCCCGCTTGTCTCCGAGTTGCCCGAGTGATTTAGCAGTGTGAGCTCGTACCAGAGGGTCATGGTCATCAAGCAGATCCAATATATATGGAACCGAACGCTTATCCTTTAAGCGAGCCAACATCTGAACCGCCTCGATTCTTACCACATATGAATCGTTCTTCAGGGCAAATACGCAAGCCTCAAGCAAGCCTGCAACTCGACGAGCACTCGCCTCCTGCAACGCTTCAAGCACCAATTCATCCGACACCCCATCGCCAACCAGAACCCCTAATAGTTCTTTGTCGGTCATTTCATAAGCGCGCTTATTCTCCGGTACCGGATCAACTGATGGGACACTGAGCGCTTCAACACTGACCTGCACCGGCTGAGCTACACTGCTCTCGCTTCCAATAGCCACGGCAACTTGCGAGGCCGGTGCGGGATCTGCTGCCTTCGGTTCGGAGAGAAGCACATAGCCAATTCCAACCACCGAAAATATTGAGACCAATCCGAGTAAAATAGTGGATAGATATACGCCGCGTCCGTGCATTGTCGCGTGCTTGGGCTTGGGGCTAGGCCGAAGTCCGTCGGCTCCATCGCCTGACGCTAGACCCACGCCAAAAAGCCGTTCACCTGGACGAGTCTCTTGCCCCCTAGATACGGCCGGAGTTTTGTCCGATATCGACTCTTGGCCGGAGTTCATCCACGGTGTTAAAACTTCTGCCGTTGATTTGCGCTCGCGGTCGGTCTGGATTTCCTCAGGCGCCTCAACATCAACGTCTGAAAATTTTCGCTCTCTTACGCGCTTCCACTTGGAGCTTGAAGATCTCTTCCTCTTCTTGGAACCCAATGGATCAGCTTCGTCCACCGGTAATCTAGCCGGAGGGTGAACTCGCACGGAAACTTTCTGCGCATTTAGCGCTAAAGCCAAATTTTCCACAATCTCAGAGGCACTCGGATATCTAGCGTCTCGGTCGCGCGATAGCCCGCGTTTGAATATCTCTTCTGCCGCCGGAGTAAACTCCGGAACAACCTTGGTGAGGTAGAGCATATTTCCGTTGATAATATTGCCGATCACCTGCGTAAAGTTCTCCCCCTGAAATGGCCGCTTACCGGTCAAGCACTCGAACGCAACCACCGCAAAACTGAAGAGATCCGCTCGATGATCCAACGGTTCGTTTAGGATCTGTTCGGGAGACATATACGCCGGCGTACCCATTACCGGTCCACTTGGGGCAAGCGGGCCAGTATTAAGTGTTGCTACACCGAAATCCAAGATAAAAGCATTACCTGAGCGATCGACTAATATGTTAGAAGATTTGATATCTCTATGAATCACTCCCTTAGCATGCGCGTGATCCAACCCAGCCGCTATTTGGGTTAGATAATGGATTGCCAGATTTGGGTCGAGTTTTCCATGATTCTCAGTTACTCTGTCTAGCCCCTCGCCCTCGATGAAATCCATCACCATATAAGGGGTGTTCCCATCTCTGTTTACTTCGAAAATTGTTATAATATTCGGGTGCCGTAAATTTCCCGCAGAACGGGCTTCGTGCGCAAAGCGATTCAAAACCGTATCAGCCTCCTGATACTGCCCAGGAAGCAGGGTGCGCAAAGTTTTTATCGCTACTAGTCTACCGATCTCCGGATCTTCTGCTTTGTAAACCACTCCCATCGAACCACGTCCGAGGGTTCCGATAATCCGGTACTTTCCAATGTGCCTCAAATTCTCATCGGGCATGGAATTAATACTCATACACCTACCAAAGACCAGCTACAAAAGTGTTAATCTTCAAGCTCTAATCTTAAATTTGTGCGGAATTGCTTCTAACGATGAAGTTCCCCCCGCTAGGGTCGTGAAATTACACGACTACCTAGGAGGGGAATTGCAGCTTTTGTGCCGCGGAATGAGCGGCTGGATGTATTCCGTGTCAGTGATATGGTATATTCAAATTCGAATGAGATTTCAGTGAGTTAACAATTTCTCCAGGTACGGCGATGAGCTACTTTCCAACCGAAGTACGAAGATTACCTAACGCACTTATGATCTCCTGGTCCGATGGGGTGCGCTCAGAGCTATCAGCCAAGCTGCTAAGAGACACCTGTCCATGCGCCAGCTGCCGTGAGGAGCGCGGTGATAATTTCCATTCTAACCCGCTAAACTCTGATCCGACACCGCCGGGCAAAGGTTCCTTGCTTCGAGTGGTTGAGCACTCGATCGATCAACAAATTCAAATCGAACAGGTAACTGCGGTAGGAAACTATGCGATTTCAATAAAGTGGGGAGATGGTCATTCCAGCGGCATTTATACTTTTGAGCACTTACACGCCCTCTCGCTAACCCCCTGACTTTAATAGTATTTCTATCTCTAGTATTAGTATCACATTCAGGATAGAATTTAACCGTATGCTTTCAAACAACAAGCTAGCAGTTGCGCTTGCGGTGTTGCCACCATTGATCAGTGGATGTTCTGATAATCACTCTGCGCCTAGCCCACAACCAGAAATCTCCGTAGACACCTCATCCGATCAGGGTGGCGATCTTCCGCAGACTGTAGCGCTTCCGACAGCTGAGCCAATTCCGGTGGAAACTCCATCTTGGTTTGAAAGCAGCAGCGCAGGCGCATCCGAATGGTTTCAAAATCTTAGTGAAGAAGCTGAGTCCGGCTGGAACTCCACCATGGAATTTAGCTCCACCCAAGCCGAGCTTGCGGCAAAAGGCGCTGGAGAAATCGCATTAGATTTAAAGACTAACTCCCTCGAACTTGGATCTGATCTGGCCAAGAGATCCAAAGAGTTGGCCGCGCTAATCGGCGCCCACAGCCTAAAAATTGGGGATCGAACTATAGCAGTTTCAGCCGAAGTGTGGGGTAAAAGCGGCGAATGTCTAAAGCAACTGGGACCAGATGGGCAAGAGCTTCTACGCGCCGCAGCCAGAGGTTCAAGGGATTTGGTCTTAGTCTCTAGTAATCAATTGAGCAGTTGGGGCGTCCCGATCGATGTACAAAGAC
>CAZJXY010000126.1:0-8873 GCA_964549925.1 uncultured Bdellovibrionales bacterium
TGCGGCAAAAAATGGCTTCGCCATTATTTTGCTCGCCCAACGATAACAGGTTTTGCTATCAAAGCCTGTTATCGTTGGGTATATAGAACGCTCACCGATTGAAGAGTCCGGTTCCGGATCTTCGTCAAGGGGACCGCTTTAAGCACCCGAGACTCTAGCACAGCATCCAAGCGTGTACACAAGGATAAGGCGTATGGATCGACAGAAACCTATGCGGACTACAAGACAAGCCGCTTGGCTAAGTTTTCCGGGAGTCCGGCTACAGAAGCAACTGAGGGTTTAACCCCCAAACCGATTATTCTATCTGTTAGGAAAGCGATCTGCTCATCCTGACTTAGACGCCGATCGACAAATACCAAGTTATCAGTGGCTAGCCTGCAGTTTCCGCTTGATACCGAGAATCCAATGCCTCGGCGGAGTTCCTCTCTCCTAACTATGTATCCGTTTTCGGTAAGTATACTAGCCAGCCCACGGTATACTGATTCCTTTTGGGGGTCCCGCCGCTCAATTTTGGCACGCTTAAACCCTCTTATAATCTTCGGCCGATTTGCATTACTCATAAGCATCCTAGTGTACTACAGAATTTTACCCCTGCAAGTATTGTAAATTGCAGACTTTTCGCATAGTATCCCCCCTCCAAAATACGGCTAGCTAACCTAGTGATTCGGCTCGAATAGTGAGGGTCTGAGAGGGTTAGTTGAGGATTTTTAAAGAATATTCGCAAGTCACGAGAGTGTCCCATGATCGCGTCAACTTCAGAAATAATGAAAAAGGTGCAGAGTTCGATCATTCGCTCTGATATTCCTGATTTTAGAACCGGAGATACACTTAAAGTTCATATCAAGATCCGCGAGGGTAACAAGGAGCGTATTCAGGTTTTTGAGGGTGTCGTCATTAAGCGACACAGCACCAACAAGCCCGATGCCACTTTTACCGTCAGAAAGATTTCATTTATCGTCGGTGTGGAAAGTACATTTTTAGTTCATAGCCCTCGAGTTGAAAAGATCGAGGTTGTCACAAAGGGCAAGGTTCGTCGGGCAAGATTGTATTACCTACGCCCACTTCGCGGTAAAGCTGCGTCGATTCAACGTGATAAGGAAGGTACCGACGGAGTTACTGCTGCAGCTGCAGAAGCAAAACAAGCATAGTTTGCTTAGACCTTTTTGGAACTAATCTTTTCGGGACTTAATTAGCTTCTCAGGCGTTAACCTACTAAACGAGCTGCTTTAGAGATCAGGCCGCCTTAACGCAGCGGCCATTGAACACGCCGCCGTGGATGACAAAGGAGGGAGAACACACATCTCCTTCAAGGCTTCCGCCCGGAAAGATCTCTACCTTTTCGCTTGCCCTGATTACGCCTTTTACATTTCCAAGCACAACGAGCGATCCAACATCAATTTCAGCGTTCATCTCCCCCTTTGTCCCAACGATCACCGCCTTAGAGCTGAGCACCTCGCCGCTTAATTTACCATCGATTCTAACCGGGGTATCGAAGCTAAGCTTACCCTGAATTACAGTACCTGCACCCAGTACCGAACGCACTTTACCACCAAAGCGCTCAGCTACTACATCTTCCCCGTTAATCGGCTGTGATTCCACCTCGCCCCAGGCAACCTTTGGCTTTCCAACGCTCCACTCCGGCGCTCCGGTAACGATCCAAATCGAAGGATCGCCTAAGTTGGAACGTGTGGGGGGTACGGAGGCAGAACTCACCACGGGGACTGCCGTCGGGGCGGTAGGAGTAACCGGGCTTAGGGTAGTGTTAGAGCTACCGTTAATTTTTCCTTTTTCCCCTTCTTCCTCACCCTTTTTTACCCAAAATGCCACAAGCTAATGCTCCAGTATCAAAGTTTTGTACCGCTGGTTAAGATACAGATCTTAGGAAGAAATTTCTACCTTTTTACTATTTATTCTACCCTTTTTAGGGGTCGGGTGCGTAATCAGCCTCCGTAAGTCGAGTACCCTAAAAAGGGTAGAATAAATACCTAATTGGCGAATACTGCCACCGCTGATATCCTGGAGATGGGGTTGCGTCTTTTTTGGATTAAACGCCATCTAAACTCGATATGGGAAGCTCAGGTTTTAGGGTCGATAAATTCCTCCTCCTTTTTGTTTTTGTCCTTATTTTTGGCTTAACAAACGCGAACATCGGCCTTGCGGCCGAACCTCCGTTTGTTTTAAACCGACCCTTAACACCGGGCGCAATCACCGGCTCGAATAAATTCTCTGCGTTAAAGCTAGATGGCATTTCGGAAGAGGATGTTCGCGCGGCTTTCTCGGCGCCTTCGTATCTTGAGAACGTATCTTTAAGTAGCCTCACCGCCAGTAGCACTAAGCTAGTTCGGTTACCAGAATTTAAATCGATACATCAAGGCAAAGTCAGCGGAAAAACTGCAAGCAACGCGGTGGTGACCTTCAGTATTGATCCGAATCTACAGCGATATACTGAGGGACTCATTTCGAGGACTTCATCTCCTCACGTTGGAATCGTAGCGATGGAGCCATCAACTGGAAGAATATTGGCGATGGCGGAGAAGTCCCCCTTAAAGACCAATTTTCTGCAGCATAATGGGCTACCGGCCGCCTCCTTATTTAAGATCGTAACTACCTCGGCTGCGCTCGAAGCGGCTTCACTCTCACCCTATCAGAGCATTAACTTTCGCGGTGGAACATACACGCTCAACCGCTGGAACTATCTACCCAATGCACGCAGTGACAATCGAAGCATGACGATTGCTGAAGCACTAGGCTTATCCTGCAATCCTGTCTTCTCTCGAATCGTTTTGAAGTATCTAAAGCCATTTCAACTGCGAAATTACGCACGTAATTTCGGATTTAATTCCGAAATACCCGCCGACTTTGCTCTTCCGATGAGCAGCGCTGAGATACCGCTTGATAACTACGGCTTGGGAAGGACAGCAGCGGGTTTCGGGGATGTAACTCTGACTCCGATTCACGCCGTAGCTATTATGTCGGGTATTGCTAACGGAGGATTTCTACCGAAACCATCAATAATAGACCGCGTCTCCATTCCAGGCTCAGGAATTGTTTACGAGCATGACACCGAAATGATACAGCGTATGCTCCAGCCCGACACCGCAAAAGATTTATTGGAGATGATGGTAACCACTACTACTTCTGGGACTTCAAAGCGGGAATTTATCGTAAGGGGTAAATCACGTCTCCCTGGTATTCGCGTCGCGGCCAAAACCGGGACTCTTAGTGGAACGAATCCAAAGGGAGTAAATCACTGGTTTGTGGCCGCTGCACCAATCAGCGCCCCAAAAATAGCAATTGCGGTTATCGTGGTAGACCCAAAAAGTCCGAGCATGAGCGCATCTCGTATTGGAAGGATGCTTTTAGAGCAGCGCCTGCTGCGTAAAACCTAATTCACTTGATCCTACTGAGTATCGTACTATACTCGCTGTATGATTTCACTAAATGACTTCATCTCTAATCTGGATAACGCCACACAAAATTTTAACGGAAACGCGAAGGTCTTCGCCGTAAAAGACGTCCTCGCACAAGCTTTTCGTAAGGGCTTAGATCTGCCGTCCGGGTACTACGAGCCAGAAGATGGTCACTACGCTCGACGATTATTGCACAAAGCAAAGGACAGTTCATATTCGGTTGTAATAATGGTATGGGACGTTGATCAAAAGACCCCGCTTCACGATCATGATAATCGCTGGTGCGTCGAATGCGTCCTTCGCGGGAAGGTAAAAATAACAAGTTTCGAACATAAGGGTAAAGAGAGCGATGGGTCCGAGAAATTTGAGGCGGTCGAAGAAATTTTGGCAGGCGAAGGTGAGACTGGACATTTAATTCCTCCATACGAATACCACGTTGTGGAGAACGCTTTACCGAATAAAAGCTCAGTTACAATTCACGTCTACGAAGAGGAGCTAACGGAGTCTACCGTTTTCGCCCCCACTCCGCGGGGCACCTACACTCGGGAGAGAAGAACACTTACTTACGCCAAGCTGGAGGAGATCTCGCCTAGGCGCGCCGCTTAATGCTTTAATTCGAAAATTACCGATGAGCCCACTACCGACAATAAAACTCTACAACACACTTACTAGACGAGTTGAAGAATTTCGTCCCATCGTTCCTGGAGAGGCAAGCGTTTATTGCTGCGGACCGACGGTCTACGCCTATCAACATATTGGCAATATGCGCATGTACGTTTCCGAAGATATTTTCTTTAGAACCTTACGCATGGCGGGGTATAAAACGACTCATGTGATGAACATTACTGATGTCGGCCACCTGGTTTCGGACGCAGATGTCGGTGAAGACAAAATGATGGTCGCCATGAAGCGTGAGAACAAGCGCTCATTTGAAATCGCCGAATTTTATACCAATATATTTTTTGAGCACTGTGCAAAGCTAAACGTCAAGCGGCCTGACATCGTCTGCAAAGCTACCGATCATATCAAAGAGATGATCGAGCTGATAAAGCGCTTAGAATCTCGCGGGATGACCTACTTTGCCGGCGGTAACGTTTATTTCGATATCAGCAAACTTACAGATTACGGAAAACTCGCCGGGCTCGACCTTGAAAAGCTTCGAGCCGGGTCGCGGGTCGATGTTGATCAGGCTAAGAAAAATCCATTAGATTTTGTTCTTTGGTTTACCAAATCAAAGTTTGAGGGTCAGGAGTTAATCTGGGATTCGCCTTGGGGGGTCGGATATCCGGGCTGGCATATTGAGTGCAGCGCCATGGCAATGCGTTACTTAGGCGAAAGATTCGATGTTCACTGGGGCGGAATTGACCACATCCCGGTCCATCACACTAATGAAATTGCTCAGTCAGAGGGTGCCACTGGGAAACCTTGGGTTTCTATCTGGATGCACGGTGAGTTTCTTCTCTTCGGAGAGGAGAAGATGTCAAAATCTAAGGGTCATGTCTTTACCCTTCAGACTATTATTGATGAAGGGTACGATCCGCTCTCGTACCGCTTACTGCTTCTGGGATCTCATTATCGTTCTCAGGCTAAATTTAGCTGGGATGCCTTAAAAAACGCTCAAAATTCCCTGGAGAAACTTAAGACCTCGGTGCTTGGGTTAAAATCGGAATCTAAATCCCCGCCTAAATTTGAGTCACATCCGTTGTCTCAGAAATTTAGAGCGGCTTTGTACGACAATCTAAACACGGCGCAAGCTCTTTCAGTGGTCTGGGAAGTCGTCGGAGAAAAATCATTATCTTCTGACCAGCGGCTTGCGCTACTTTACGATTTTGATCAGGTGCTCGGGCTTGGAATGGAAGGGTGGAGCGAAACTGAAGTCGAGATCCCTCAAGCCGTCCAAAGCTTGCTCCATCAGCGGGACGAGGCCCGAAAGGCCAAGAATTGGAAAGAGAGTGATCGTCTCAGGGATGAGATTAAAAAGCTTGGGTTTAATGTAAAAGATTCCGCTTCGGGGAATACAGTTACAAAAATTTAAGCCGCTATCTTCGGGAAATACAGATGAACAACTGTTCCGGTTTGTTCGATCGAATGCAATGAAATTGCTCCCTTATGCCTTAGCATCAATTCATTTGCCATCGCCAAGCTTAGTCCCATGGCCTCGCCAATAGACTTTGGGTTGGTTGAGAAAAATGGTTCAAATAATTCTTCCTTAGCCGGACCGCTTAGCCCCTTGCCATGGTCCATGATACTGAGACGGACGTAGTCGCCCGGCGGTAAAGCAACGGCGTTGCCCACCGGACTATGTCCGAGTGCCAAGTCTTCCAGATGAATAACGATTAGGCGCTCAGGGGTTTCTTTCATCGCCTCGATTGCATTCAAGCAAATATTTACAATCATTTGCACAACATAAAACTCGTGCAACATCGCCTTTGACTTCGAACGCAGAGCCAGTTGAATCCCCTCAGACTTCACCCCAAGCCCCTTCAGTTGGCTTAGCGCCTGTTCCACACAGAAGGCCAGCTCGATTGGTTCCAATTCTATTGGGCCGGGCCGTACGTAGCCCCTAATTTTTCTGGTTATTTTCTCAGCCTTGACCAAAGATGAATTGATTAAGACTAACTGACGCTCAACTGGGTTAGGCCCCTGAATAAATTTCCCAAGCTTCAACTTAATAAGATCGACACACCCCTGGATTGAGCCAAGCAGGTTATTTAAGTCGTGCCCAAGCTGAGCCGAAACTTGTCCGACCGACTCAAGCACTTTGGTGCGGCTCGGATCTTTAGCGCCGAATTTAGTTCTGACTTGCTTATTCTGATCCTTTTGTTTGGAGATTATCCATCTCGCGGCATCGAGCAGATCCTTTCCAGAATAAGCTGGCGTAAGGGAGAATTCCCGATCTTTCCCAGCATGTCCAGTTTCAACTAGTATTGGAGTACACCCAGCATCGATCCCAGCTTTAAGATCTGCGGTCGTGTCCCCAATCATAAAACTTCGACTAAGATCTAGGTTGAGCTCTTTTTGCGCTCTCAATAACATCCCAGGAGCTGGTTTCCGACAAATGCAATTATCAGCCTTGCTGTGTGGACAGAAATAGATTCGATCAAGTTGAATCTCATTTTCAGCGCAAAGTTTCAGCAGTTTTCGGTTAACTTTATAGAAATCTTCCTTAGTAAAATAGCCAAGACCAATTCCTGCTTGATTTGTCACTACAATTAGTCGAAATCCATTTTGTTGGAGTAACTTCAAACCTTCGAGAACTCCGGGGATTAACGCAAACTTCTCTGGCTCATGTAGATATTCAACATTTTCGTTAATCACTCCGTCACGATCGATAAACACCGCCGGCATAATTTCGTATTCAATATCCTCGGCCGAAGCGGCTGGGTACCCGCCCTTCGATATTTTCTCGATTAGATTGGTACTGGAGAATCCCTCCAGTGGTGGAATGATTACAACTTTACCGCCGTAACTCTCGATCTCTTTAGCTGATGTTAGTTCCTCCTTTTTATAGTCGCCGGCTTTAATATAGTAATCCGGCTTGAGCGCTTTGATATTTTCTGCGTTCCGTCGTTCCGAGAAGATAAATGCAAAGTCCACACTGGCTAAACCAGCCACCACCCTAATACGATCACTCTCGGAATTAATCGGCCGATTGTCGCCCTTATACATCTTTACCGACTGATCGGAATTGATCCCAACAACCAAAACATCGCACTGCTTTTTAGCTTCCTCTAGGTAAGCGACATGCCCAGGGTGAATTAGATCAAATACCCCCGAGGTAAAGCCAATCTTTTTACCCGATCGACGGAGATTGTCGGTCAGCCTACTTAGCTCATCCCTAGTCTTTATCTTTTGAGTGAGTTCGCTCACAGTTACCTTTATCCTTAGTCTATAGAGCGTCAGATTAAAGAGAAAACTTAAAAAATACAAATAGTTGTGCCTCAATTTAAGCTGGACGTCCGGTTTGGCCGATTATTTAGGAGCTGAATAGAGTTTTGCTTATTTTATGGCCAAGAACGGCGTTAACGGAATAATCGTTGTTGCAAAGGGCGAGGAGCGCCAACAACAACTTAAACGAGTTTTAACTCACTTAAATAGCCCATGGTTATTCTCTTTTGACTCATTTTCTGACACCAAATTGGTGATTGAGAAACAAGAACCAGAGCTGGTGATCATAGACATGAGTGGTATGAGTTACGGGGAGTTTGTGAGAAAAGTCCAGCCCTTTATTCTTGGGCTACCGGGAAAGATAAAGACCATGCTGATTGAACCGGAACCAACCACCGAAAACGTCTTGAGAGCCTCGGAAATTGGGGTGGATGGGATCTTAAAAGCACCAGCGTCCCACTACACGATCACAACGTTACTGGCGCAGATTGAAAGCGTTAGGAATAATCGCTGATTTCTCTGATTTCACCGGCCGAATAGGGCTTTAATCCTAGCCAACAAGCCGGGTCGCCGAAACAGCGCAGAAACAGGCTCTATGTTCTTTCCAAACTCAATATCATCGAAGCTGCTTTTGCCTGGAACCCCGAATTCTCGAACAGCTTCCCGACCGAAACTGCCGGTGGGCTTTCGCTTACGAGCGTTATAACGATCCGATGCTATTGCATCGTTGTCCCAATTAGTGCGCGAATTCAAAGAGTTTTCGTGGACTTCATTTTCACTCTGCCATCCAGGAAGTTCCGGAGGTAGAGATTGGTCATACTCGCGGCGACGCTCCTCGTTTACAAGAGTGTTATAGGCTGCAGTTATGGCCTTAAACACATCGCTTTCATTTGTACCGTTATCTAGCTCGTCGCCGATGATCTCATCGTAGAAGTTAGAGTCAGGGTGATAGACGCGGGCAATCTCTTTATACACTGCCTTGATCTCCTCAGTTGTAGCAGTGCGCGAGATCCCCAAAAGATCATAATAAGTTCGGGTACTTAAGTCCATAAATTACAAAGAGAAAAGTCTCTACTGAATAATCGGGAGGCGAGAGGGATTTCTTTAATCAATCAGATTCAGCGCGCTAAGTCGCTCTTGCCGCGGCCGATGATAGCAACATTCCAACACATCCATTTTAGAGGGGGGAAAACCTTGATTAAAAAGTTATCTACTCGTTCCATTACTCCATGAACCGTGTTCCATCGACCGGCATCATCAACTACTTTCTTCCAAAATCTAATCTTACCAGGATTCATTCCTTGGATAAAAAACATCCACAAAAATACAGATAAACTAGTAAGCCAAAAAAACTTAGATATGCTCTGCTTAAAATGCGACCTTATCAAGGTAACGTCGGATCTTGAAAGAGGGTGCTCGCCTGGGGTACGGACGCGTCTAGCTAAAACTCGATAGACGTTGATCACTGGATTATATATAATCGGATCCCAACTCACAAAGACTCCATTGTCTGTAAGAAGGGGCATTACAGCTCTCATCGTCTGGGCGATATCGCAGTGATGTAGACAGTTTCCA
>CAZJXY010000127.1:0-8814 GCA_964549925.1 uncultured Bdellovibrionales bacterium
AGGGGGGAGAATCCGCTTCTCACCGGAACTATAAATACACCTTTCGAGGAGATTCGCGGGAGCCTGCCGTGATTTTTGAAGAAGGTTTTAGTGCAAGGGGCGATAGTACGGATATTTTTGCTCACGCAAAAGATAACTACAATCCTCCGAGCGGATTCGTTTCAACTTCCAAGTCACCAGAGGTAGCACGAGGCTTTGCTGACAAGGTGTACGTCACACGTCCCACCAATGGAATTGACGTAAACGCTGCGCTTGGACCGCGCAGCCCTTTTCCAGAAGAGTTTGAAGTGGTCGTACCCCAAAGAATTGCCCCTAGGGATATTAGAGGTGTTACGTTGCCTGATAAGGGTGTATCTTTACTTAATCCAAATTGGAAACCATGAAAGAAGAGGTAGTTAAGATAGGAGCTCAGCGTAAAGACGGCGGGGCCGAAGAGTGCTCGCTCTCCTTAGTAGAAGGATCGCAGTTTATAATCCGATTCTCTGGCTTTGGTTTAGATGAGAGAGAATTTTCAGGAAGAGATTTATACGATGCATTGCGATCATTGCGTCTATATTTAGAGACTGAGGGAATTAGTTTACTTTGTGCTGGATCTAGAAAGGATGCGACGGCTTCTGGGATGTCTAGAAGTATGAGCGGCGGGAGAAAGATTTACATTACAAAAATTGGCATACCAGCTTCAAGCGCGGATTTGGTAGATATATTTGATTTCGCGCCTGCTGAAACCCTTGGAACGGTCGAAGAACAAGAGACGTATCGTAAAGAATGGTTTGAATCTCTTAGATAACCACTGGTAGAAAACTTTGGTAAACCAGGAGACGGTGTCCAATATTTTGTTCCTGACTTAAAGAACCTACTTGTGCCATGAGCGATATAAGGACAAAGACGACCCAAGTATTGCAGCTTGGTGAGCTATTAATCTCAGGATTAGAGCAAGAGCTTCGGCTGCAAGTGAGTGATCGGATGACAAAACTTTCTGACTCTCTGCTTGAGGCTATGCTTGATTCAATTAAGGAGAGAAAAGAAAACGTTATGAACAATCGAATTCCGCCGAGGCATATGCGCCATGCTTATTTAACCCACCGAGTGAACGACAGTTGGAATAACTGTATTGTCGACAAAGTTCGAAAGGCTGATAACAGGAGAAGTCGTAACTGATGCACTTTTTCAAGTTTTTTCCAAACTATCAACTTTCGAGGCAAAACCTAAGGGGGTCGCCCTTCTTGGTTTTTAAGAGGTGACCGATCTCGCTTTTGACCTGTCTAACCCCCTCTGCTACCCTCCACCCCGGTTAAGTCCAAGGGAAGTCCGGTGAGAATCCGGCACGGGCCCGCCGCTGTAACTGAGGAGCCGCTTTTTATTACTGCCACTGGGGGATGAAATCCCCGGGAAGGTTTAAAGCCGGCGTTGATCCAGAAGTCAGAAGACCTGCTTACCAAATATAACTGTTAACTTAACTCTCGAGGAAAAGGGTTTAGGCTATGCAATCCATACGTCTTAAAACGATCCTGCTTTTTGTAACTTTACTTAGCGCGCTAACATCCGTTACGGCAGAAAATTATAAAGCTCCTCCGGTCGATTTAATTATTGGAGCGACTAAAACCGAAACACCTACCTACAAATTGGGAAGCTCAGTCACCGTGATTGATTCTCAAGAGATCAAAGCTAGCAAAAAGACGCGCTTACTTGAGCTACTAAAGACAGTTCCAAGCTTAGATGTAATTCAGAGCGGTGGTTCAGGAGGAAATACCTCGATCTTTATCCGTGGGGCAAACTCAGAACATACCTTGGTGCTTTTAGATGGAATCGAACTAAATAACCCAGGATCAACCAATCGATCATACAATTTTGTAGATCTAAGTTTAGATAACGTTGAACGGATAGAGATCTTAAAGGGCCCACAGAGCGTATTGTACGGCTCTGACGCAATTGGAGGGGTGATTAATATCATCACGACTCGAGGAAGCGGAGCGCCCTCGGCGCAAGTTTCAGCCGAAGCCGGTTCATACGATACCGCGATTGAAAAAGGAGCAGTCTCAGGATCTAGTCAATCAATCAACTATTCCTTCGCTGCTTCAAGAGAGGATAGTGGTGGAATCTCCGCGGCTTCGTCTAGAAGCGGAAACTCAGAGGACGACGGGTACCAAAATACCTCACTTTCAGCCCGTATTGGAGCCACTCTCTCTGATCAGAGTGAGATCAGCTTGTATTCTAGGTACACTCAAGCACGCGCCGAGATCGATAATAACGGTGGGGTCGGAGCAGATGATCCAAATCGTATAACGCATAACGATCAGACCTTTCTTAGAGCAGAAGCAAAAACTGGACTACTCGAAAACGTTCAATCCACCCTTGGAGTCTCGTATTCAAATCATTCGTTTGACGATGATAACGATATCGATGATTTAAATCCTCTTGATACTCTGCGCTCAAGCTTTGACGGAGAATTATTAAAATTTGATCTACAGAATAACGTGGATCTAGGTAGATTGGGGACAGTAATCCTCGGCGCGGAAACCGAAGAGGAAAAGGCGTCGTCGGTATATAAGTCAGACGGCGAGTTTGGTCCTTTTGAGAGTAACTTTTCTGAGCGATCGGCAAGATCCTACGGTTTTTATCTGCAGGATCAGGTTGAACTAGGTCAGGATTTTTTTCTAGCGATTGGCGGAAGGTATGATCAGCCAGACACCGCTAACGGAGAGTTTTCTTGGCGGATAGCGCCTACCTATCTATTTAAAGAGTCAGGAACTCAAGTCAAAGGAACTTACGGCACTGGGTTTAAAGCACCATCCTTAGTTCAGCTCTATGCTGATTTTGGTAATCCAGAATTAGAGGCAGAAGAGAGTCGGGGATGGGATATTGGCATTGAACAGGAATTTGAAGAGCAGCAGCTTCAAGTCGGAGTGACCTATTTTTCAAATCAATTCGATAATCTAATCTCCTTTGATCCGCAGACGTTTATTTTTGAGAATATTTCTGAAGCGGAGAGTTCAGGCTTTGAGACCTTTGCAAAGTTTTTAATCAGCGATGCCTCCGAGCTTAGGGTTTCCTATACCTATACTGACACCGAGGATAAAGTTACAGGGGAGAGTTTACTTCGAAGATCTAGGCATAAGTTAAATTCCGTGCTTAGCGCCGAGGTATTCGAGGACACCGAGGTAAGAGTGAGCAGCACCCTAGTAGGATCGAAGTTCGATAATGACTTTTCCACTTTAACTCCGACCCGCGTTAAGCTTGGATCTTACACACTGGTTGACATTGCTGCGGTCTATCGCGGTTTTGAGTCGTTCGAGCTCTCTTTGAATGTGGATAATCTCTTCGATAAGGAATACGAGGACGTGCTCGGCTTTGGAACTAAGGGGCTAGCGGCATATGCAGGTATTAAATTTACTCTTTAGGGAGAGAGTCTGCGCTACCTAATTAGTTTACTTTCGACATTAGTGCTGCTCTCTAGCGTCTGGGCGGAGGATTGCTCTCGGATTGTTTCAATTGCTCCAAGTGTTACGGAGCTACTATACGCTCTTGAACTCGGCGACAATTTGGTGGGAGTAACCCGGTACTGTAACTTTCCTGATCAAGCCAAGACCAAGGAAAAGGTGGGCGGATTCTTGGATCTAAATTTAGAAAAGGTTATTTCACTTAAGCCCACGGTCGTGATCGGATTAGCCGAGCAAAAGGAATCCTTGGCTGCGTTAAAGTCACTAGGAAAAGAGACGATACTGATTAGCCACGCGAGCGTAACTGGGATCCTTCAATCAATTAAACAGATAGGACGTAGCTGTGAAAAGGAGACTATTTCTGATCGTTTGTTTCATACTCACTCAGCGACAATCTCCAAAATCCGGAATATGGTTGAAGAGCTATTGCTGAATCACCCCAGGCCGAGGGTATTAATCTGTGTAGGGAGGGGAGACGGGGATGATTTGACGCAAGGAATTTACGCTTCCGGGAGCGATGGATACTATAGTGAGATCTTAAATATTCTTGGCGCTGAGAATATTAACACCGAAACTACCGCGGCATTTCCGATTCTTTCGGCCGAAGGGGTGATTAGCAAAAATCCTGATGTAATTATCGAAATCGTTGCTCCCGAGGTGAAAGAGCGTCTCTCGGAGGAAGACCTAAAGAGAATCTGGGGAAAGTTTCGAACAATCTCTGCGGTAAAGTCCGGAAGGATTCATCTGCTCGCAGAAGACTTTATGTCTGTCCCCGGCCCGCGCTTTCCTCTAGTCCTTTCTAAATTTCTGGAGATCCTTTGGAAAGAAAAGATCTAGCACTTGAGCTTTATGAGGTGAGCGTGTCTCTGATGAAGAGAGAGATTTTAACTTCTGTCTCTTTATCGCTTCGAGCCGGGGAAAGTCTGGCCTTGATTGGGCCTAACGGAGCTGGAAAATCGACCCTGCTCAACACGATAAATGGTTTAATCAAACCAGACGGTGGAAGGATATCGGTACTAGGAAAGGACTCACGAAGCTATTCAGTTCAGGAGTTAGCAGCGGTTATGGCCACTACTCTTCCGCTCTCCCTTGAACAGTGTAATTTTAGTGTGGAGGAATTCGTCAAATTTGGAGCCTTCTCAAGGCTAGGGCTTTATCGTAACGAATCTTTCGAAGAGAGAGAATTGTTAGAGCAAATTATCGGTCAATTTAAGCTTGGTGCCTTGCGTGATCGGCAGGTTGGAAAACTGAGTTCGGGTGAACGTCAAAAGGTATTGTTAGCTTCGGCCTTGATGCAGCGGCCAAAAATTTTACTACTAGATGAACCAACAAGTTTTTTAGACCCAAGGGTTGAAAACGAGATCCTAACAGCTCTTTTGAGAATAAAAAGCGAGCAAAAGACTTCGATAATATGGGTAACTCATCACTTAAACCTGATCCCGCAAGTTGCCGATCGGGTATTGGCCTTAAAGTCCGGGAAAGTATTATTCGAGGGCGCTGTAATCTCGCATTACTCTGCGGAGAAAATGGCTGAGCTCTTTGAGACCAGGTTCATTGAAGTACGAAACCCAAGCGATCAGTCTCTGCATTTAATCGGCCAATTAAACGAGAGAGCATGAGAGCAAAGATTGGTGTTTTATTCTTGGTTTCTGTGGTCTTCATGCTGACCACTCCATTTATCGGAGCGACCGAGATCTCTATCTCTCGAATATTTGCCTCGACACTCTCGGACTCTGAGGCTCAGATCTTTTGGGAGATTAGGGTACCGCGTGTAATCTTTGGATTTCTTGCGGGAGTAGGGCTTGCCGCTGCTGGGGTAGTGTTTCAATCAATTTTTAGAAATTCGCTGGCAAGTCCATTTACCTTGGGAGTTTCCAGTGCGGCATCATTTGGTGCAGCGCTCAGTATAAAATTTGGCGCTGCTTCATCCTTTTTTGGCGCAGCAGGTCCGACGATCTCGGCCTTTTTAGCGGCGCTGCTTAGTGTTCTTGTTATCCTGGGACTCTCTTCTGGTAAACGTTCAGTATCAGAAGGGGGGCTGCTTCTTTGTGGTGTGGCGCTTAGCCTCTTCTTTTCAAGTCTGGTTGTGGTGCTGCAGTATCTCGGAACGATGGGGCAGCTCTTTTCCATTACTCGCTTTTTGATGGGGAGCTTTGATCTGGTCGGATACGATGCAGTAAAGATTGTCTTTCCGTTTGTTGCTGTGGGGGTAGTCATCTCGATTCTGCTCTCACGCGGGCTCGATTTATTATCGATCGGTGATCAGTTTGCGCAGACTAGAGGATTATCTCCACGAGTTGTACGAAACATTCTAATAGTTACGATCTCGTTGGTCGTCGCGGTGATTATCTCCATCTGCGGTGTAGTCGGCTTTGTCGGAATAATTGTTCCGCATATGGCTAGGCAGATGGTCGGAGCAACTCATAAGAATCTTCTCGTAGCCTCACTCTTACTTGGCGGTTCACTGCTGCTGCTTTGTGACACAATCGGCCGAGTTGTTTTGGCCCCGGCAGAGATTCCGGTGGGAGTTATTACGTCATTGATCGGCGGGCCGTTTTTCCTCTGGCTGGTTTTAAGATCTCAATCGCGGCTATAAGCTTGCAAAACTTGGGCGCCGGATGATTGGATCTGATGAAATTTGGCGGCAAAAGCTCTTCCGCGCTTTCCGAAGTCACGCATACAACGCGGCTCCTTCCAGACAGATTCAAGCCGGTACTCCAAATTTTCAGAGTTAGTTTCCAAGACCGGAGCGAAACTTAAGGGAGGAGCGATTTGATGAAGCGCTTTGCTTGCTCCAGAGAAAAGAGTTTTACCGCAAGCAAGTGCCAAAGAGCCCACAAAACCGTAAGCGGCTTTATCAATCGCCTCCAAGACCGCGTCAGTGTTAAAAATCGCCTTTATAAGTTCCTGCTCGGTTTTGACTACTTCGACTTTCAGTTTGACCGCTATGTTTCGGCTTTTCAATTTGGCGATCGCGTTATTAAGGGCCTCTGCCTCAGGACCGCTTTTCCCCTCCCAGGCAACTAAGAGCAGTTTTGCGTCATCTCGAGTAGGTTCCCGAACCGCTGCTTCTGGAAGGTCGGCGAGATCCAGCGGCAAGGAGAGCCACTCTGAATCCGGAGGGAGAGTGGTTGAGTCCAACGCTTCAACGTCACTAAAAAAAGTGTAGTCCGGAGTTAGGCTATTGAAAGTCGCTCGTGGGCAGAATCCGTAATAGTGAAAGAAGATTTTTGAGCCAGACTCTTGGAGTTTCAGTAGTGCGTCTTCAACCTGGGTTCGAAGCTTTCCGTCCGCTAGGGCGCCAGGGCGGTGAATGTGGATAATTTGGGGCGTGGTTTCTATCAGTTCTCTTAGATCCTGTTCAGTCAAAGCAAATTTGCCGCTGAGCAATTCCTTACCCAGCTGCTGAACCTTATATCCGCTGCCTTCTTGAAAGCGTAAAAGGGCTCGATTTACAAGCTCGAATCCGCCAATATGAGCAACAGTATTCATCTTATAGACAGTATTCAAATCAGTTCAAAAAGTATACAGTGTGACCGGTCGTTTTGGGAGTAGGTAATGAAGAACCAAGATATTATTTCGACGTATTCAAAATACACTTTAGGAGTTTATCCAAGAAGCAGCGGTGTTGTGGTCGCACGAGCTCTCGGAAGTGAAATCTGGGATTTAGAGGGAAAGAGATTCCTGGATTTTAGCGCGGGAATTGGGGTCAATAATCTCGGCCATTGTCACCCGGCGGTTGTCGAAGCGATACTTGAGCAATCCGGAAAGGTGCTGCATACCAGCAATCAGTTTTACAACGTTCCGCATGCTGAGCTTGCAAGGGATCTTTGTATCGCCAGTGGATTTGATCGAGTGTTCTTTTCAAACAGCGGAGCCGAGGCGAATGAAGCTGCCATAAAGATCGCTCGAAAGTGGGGAAGCTCATCGAGCCCGAACAAAAATGAGATCATTTTTTACGATAACAGCTTTCACGGGAGAACCCTTGGAACGATTTCAGCCACGCTCAACGAGAAGAATCGAGCCGGTTTTTTCCCGCTGGTGGAAGGCTTCGTTTCAGTGCCGGTGCATAACCTTGAGGCGGTAAAAAAGGTTGCCTCGGAGAGGACGGCTGCTATCATTCTCGAGCCGGTGTTAGGGCGTGATGGATTACAATTTCCACCGGAAGGATACCTGCTTGGACTTCGTGACTTAGCTGATCGCCTAAATTTTGTGATCATTTTTGATGAGATGCAGTCCGGAATAGGTAGGACAGGTAAGCTCTTTTACTTTCAACATGAAGCTATGCGCCCCGATATCCTCACGCTTGCCAAGGGGCTCGGCTGCGGGGTTCCAATCGGCGCTACCCTTTGTACGGAGAAGGTGGCTCAGAGTATGGGAGCTGGGACTCACGGAACTACTTTCGGCGGAAATCCGCTCTCTACGCATGTTGGAACGGTAGTCCTCTCAATAATCTCAAAACCCGCGTTTTTGGATAATGTATCGAAGATCGGAGAATACTTGATTAACGGTCTGAGGAAGGTTGCTAGCAAACATTCTGCCGTAGCAGGAGATGTACGTGGAAAGGGTCTGATGATCGGAATGTTGCTTAAAGTATCGAGTAAGGAATTTTTAGATAAACTTGCTTTGAATGGGGTTCTTTGCGTGACCGGGGATACAGGTAGTATTAGGATCTATCCGGCACTGACCGTAACAAAATCGGAGATTGATGAAGCTCTGGCAATTTTTGATAAGACATTTGAGAGTTATGCTAAGTAATAAAAAGCTATTGGTATGTATTCTTTTTTTGGTCATTGTTAACGGCTGTGGACGGTACGATGAGCCGCTTCCCCCTGAGAGTTTTGCACCTGAAATGGTTAGAGAACTTACAGTTCGCGCCGACACCAATGGGGTCACTTTTGATTGGAAGTCACCGCACAGCGATAGACGCGGTAAAGAATTAGAGACTTTAGATGGTTATGAAATTTATCGGAAACCGATCGGAAAGCAATCAGACATAGTTTCCACCGATATCGAAGAAACTAAGATTGGGGCTGTGATTGACTCGTCGGTAACTTCCAGAGAAGAAGCGCGCAAAGTCGCACGGGCCGAAGGGAAGATTGGTAGACGAATTAAGTCAGATCCGAGTTTAGAGGCTTTTACATTCACGGATAGCACGGCCGAGCCAGGGAAAGAGTATGTATATACCGTAGTTCCAATTAATCAGGGTGGTGTAAAGGGTGCACCGGGCGTGCCGATTAAGGTGATATTTAAGGGGGAGGCGAGTGAAATCGCTTTGCTGAAAGGTGAGTTACTGGAGCGATTTTACGAGAGCGAGGATGGAAGTGAGGAGGACCTTTATTGAGTTTAGGAGGTAGGGAGAGAAGGGGCGAGAATG
>CAZJXY010000128.1:0-8802 GCA_964549925.1 uncultured Bdellovibrionales bacterium
AACCCAAGGCGGTTGTGTAAAAGCGCCAAGAGCCACAAACGCCCAAACTCCTACAAGACTAGCAAAGACATTCAAAGAGTACGCATAAATTACTCTGGTATGCTCGGAAAGTAACCGTCCAATCACCCTACCGAGCGGCACAAACATTTCAAAAATTAAAATCATCAGTACAAAGGTAAATGCCAAGCCAATCGAAGCGTTACCTACGGCGTCGAGTGGATTATCAGTAATCCAGGGAGAAAAGATTACAAAGTCACTTAAGGAACTAAGTAAATTGCTGGTTCCACGCAGCACATCTCGGCTCCATGGAATACCCATTAGCAGAGAGAGAATCGCTAACGGTGCTAACACTCTAAAGGCCGAGGCCCGCTTGGTTGATTCTAAGCATCCGATTCCAAGCCCAAGAAAGCAAACTACCAGGACTGTGTTTTGAAGGTAAGCAAATATTCTTATCTCAGTTCCGATCCAACGAATAAGTAACAGCTCAAGGAATAGCGAGATGAAACTAACCACAAATAGCTGCACGATATGACTCCAAAAAGTTGGGAGACTATAACTTCAAGCGCTTAAATATACCCTCCGGGATCAATTTTATCACCCCCATAATAATTTCCCAGAACCAGGGGAGGTAGGCCACATTACGTTTGGCAATTATAGCGTTATAGATTCCATTCGCGACAACCTCTGGGCCAACAAAAAGGGAGCCTTTCTTTACGCCAGTGGTCATTGGAGTATCCACAAATCCTGGCTTGATAGTTAGGACGTGAACTGCGCTCTTAAACAGTCGATTGCGCAACCCTTGCAGATATATGCTCAGTCCGCCCTTAGCACACCCGTAGATATAATTGCTTTGTCGACCACGATCACCCGCTACGGAGGAGACCACAGCAATAGTTCCAGATTTACACTGCTCCAGGTAATTCGCTATTGGAGTAAGGATTGAAATGACGCTTAAGAAATTTATTCTTAACTCATCCTCGGCAGCGGAGTAAACCTGCTCACATTTTTTCTGATCACCCAAACTCCCGTGGGCTACAAATACCAGATCAACTCCACCCAAGGCCTCTTTAATTTTCGGAAGAATTGCTGAGTGAGTCGCAAAATCATTTAGATCTGCAACAAATTTATCAACTCGGCTAGCACCTCGGGCGACCAGGTCGGCGGCAACTACCTGAAGTTTTGACTCACTCCTAGCTACCAGAAAAAATTCATCTCCGTCTCGCGCGAAAAGCTTTAAAGTCTCAGCTGCTATTGCTGATGTTGCACCGACTGCTAAAATTTTTCTTGCTTTACGCATAAACTCTTCGCCACAAACTAGATGAAAATTTAGGATCTATATGTTCAGTAAACTTCTCCAAAACTGGATAAAAACTCTCAAACTCTCGCTTTGTCATCCAGGCATCTTTGGCAGGATATATCTTCCCACCAAGTTCTAAGACAAGGGCGTGAAGTCGTCTGAATAGCTCCTCAGTAACCTTTCCCTCATTTGGAAAATCGAGACATAGTGTCACTCCCTGCATGGGAAAGGATAGCATTCCAGGAGATTGAAGATTGCCAAAACACTTCAATACCCCCAAGAAAGAGGGTCGTCTCGAGCGTACAATTACATCAAGAATCGAAGATATTCCCTGCTCACGACTGGCTTGTGGTACTACACACTGAAACTGATAGAATCCGCGCTTCCCATAGATCAAATTCCAATTCCCAACTGAGTCTAGCGGATAGAAAAATGGGTCAAAATGTACCGTTTTTCGGCTCGGAAATAGTTTATTCTTGTTAAAATAGGCAAAATTGAAGGCCGAGAGGCTTAGCCGATTCAAGACAAAATTGGGCAATTCCAGTGGAACCGAGATCTTTATGGACTTAGTGAATTTGTCGTTCAACTTGGTAAGCTTTTTGTTAGAGTGATTGCCTCTAAAAAAAACCCCCCTTCCAAACCCAGAGCCGCCGGCCATGCAGTCCAGCCAAGCTACGGTATAACGATAACTCTGCTCAGACGACTCAGAGACTTTAAAAAACTGATCTAGTCCCTCAAATGGAACAGTCTCAACATCTATATATGGACCATCTACCTTGACCAACTGAATTTCAGCCCAGAGGATCACGCCGGTTAATCCAAGTCCGGCTATGGTTGCCCGAAAGAGCTCGCTGTTTTTCTGTGGATCGCAAGTTACTCGCTCACCATTCGATCTTAATAACTCAAGCGCACGCACATGCCGCCCAAACGTGCCATCCTTAGTCTGATTTTTACCGTGAACATCGTTTGCGATAGCTCCTCCAAGAGTCACATACTTTGTTCCCGGAGTAACCGGAATAAACCAACCATGCATGACGGTGTAATCCAAAATCTCACGAAGGGACACTCCAGCTTCAGCTCTCAAGATCCCATGCTCTCTGTCAAAAGAGATGAAGCGATTCATGCGGTCAAATCTAATCACCGTTCCGCCTTCGTTTAGGCAACAATCGCCGTAGCTCCTTCCCAATCCTCTTACAAGCAGCGGATCGGTGAGGGAAGGTAGATCAAGGTTTTCCAACCAGGACGGAGAAAGCGACTGTTTGTGGCTCAATCTGGGATTGCGCCCCCAGGACAACGATGTCATATGCTCACACTACTGAATTGCAAGGTAAACAATAAATCCACAAATCGCTCCCGACAGGTAACTAACCCGATCCGATAAGGCAAATACGATTGGATCTTGATTAAGCTCTCCGCGATGGGCCAATAACCAAACCCTGCTTACCCAGTACAAAACCACCGGACACACGAACCAAAGAAGTTGAGGCTCTCGGTACAAAGCCCTGACTTCATCACCATTAATATAAAGTGCTAGGACCAATATCGATACCAATCCGCTGGCCACGCCAAGTTGAGAAATCACTTCAGCATCAGAGAGTCGATACCCGCGTCCCTTGGGATCCTTTCCATTACTCTCGCGCATTAACAACATCTCCGCATATCGCTTTGCGGAAGCCAGACTGAGGAACATAAACATTGAAAATGCAAGAAGCCACGGGGAAACAACTATGTTTGCGGCAAATCCGCCGGCGACCATCCTGATGGCATAGAAGGATGCCAAAACAATAATATCAAGAACTGGGATTTTCTTAATTTTAATAGAGTAGCTAAGAGTAAGCACGCAGTAGGTTAGTATCGACAAAGAAAACTTAGGGGAAATAGGAATCATCATCAAAAACGAGGCGAAAAGCAGCCCGACGACTAGAACCAACCCATGCGAAACCTGCAAAGCGCCCGAGGCGAATGGCCGCTCCTTCTTGGTCGGGTGCGATCTATCGGCCTCAAGGTCCAGAAGATCATTTATTATGTAAAAAGCGGAGGCACAAAAGCTGAACGAGAAAAATCCCAGCACCGTCTTAAACAAAAAGTCCGCATCCGATAACTTATGTGCAAGAATCAGAGGAACAAATAGCAGAAGGTTCTTTACCCACTGATGAACACGAATTGCTTTGAGTATATTCTTAATCACGTCGTAAGCGAATATAGACCGCTCCGAGCGGATAGATCAATCTTTCAAGAGCAACGGTAATTTGGAGAGAGGTTCGCAGTAAAGCTCCATATACTCCCCCTTTAGTTTGCCCCGGGACTTGAGCCATTTCTCCGACTCAGGTGAATTTAGAGCCTTTACTAGGCGCTCGCAGTTAACTTGTCGTTTATGCGGTCGAATGAAGTAAACATCGACGCTGGCGTAAAAATCATCCTTACTCAGATGAAACTTCACCCTCTTTGCCCTTTGAGGCGTTACTATCTTCATCCCGAGAAAAACACGTGGGTCTCTCGCCCAATGCAGAGCATACCAAGGAAGCTTCCCGCTCCTGCACTCTCTGCGTCTCTCTAGAATCGGCTTAAATCTTTTCAAGTGCTTCCTAATATTCGGAAGCCTATCCAAAACTGTATTCTTTGTTAAATACAGCAAATTCAGTGTGGGCCTGCAACACATTCCTCCGATTTTAATGTCAGAATTTTTATAGAACGGTTTGACGATCCGCTTCTCTCTCATTGTGAGCTTAAGCTTCTCTACTTCACGATGACTCAACACAAAGATCCCCTCACCTATCTCAGCACGAATATCTGGAAAAGCTTTCGCATGTGCCTTGGTAAACTTATCAGCTCCGGTTTGGATACCGCAATCAATTGAAGCAATTTCACCCAGCGTTGCCGGACAATTTTTCTCCAAGCGGTCGAGCTCCTTTCGTAGTTTCGGTGAAGTCAGTGCAATTGTGCCATCAGGAAGAAAGAGTTCTCTCTGCGAAACTCGGAACTGCTCGACCAACTTTGATCTCTTAAAGCGCCTCACTAAACAAGGCAGATCAACATTTGGTTTAGCTTTGCGTTTGAATACAACAATCATATTGTGCTGCCCGGGGGCATCAGGAAACACATTCTGATTCTCAAGCAAAGCTACTTCTATAATACATGATTTATCGAAGACCTCTTTACGAAGCTTCTTTCCGGCTGTTGCGCTCAACCAGTAGGTAGGGGTAATCGCTACCAGGATTCCGTTTGGCTTTAGCATGGCCAGAGACTGCTCAATAAAAAAGTGAGACAGATCCATCTTTCCCTGGTAAAACCGCCGTCCTAACGAAGTCTGTCGGATTCTGCGAAAAAGCGCTCTGTTCCCCTTTTCTCCGACATAGGGAGGGTTTAATAGCACCAGATCAAAGTTCGCTCCAACTACGGCGAGAGATCGTTTACTCTCTGTTAGCGCGAGAAAGTCTAGATGATGCAGTTCTAAATTCGGAATATTCCGCTCAATTGACTTCAGCACAGCAGCATCTAGATCCAATCCGACCATCCGAATTTTAGTCCTCCGCCCTAATTTCTTAGAGAGTGCCATAAGAAGCGCTGCTTCTCCAACGGCTGGGTCAAGCACCTTGAAATCAGAAGACCGTGCTTTTCTTGGAAACTTACTGATAGCTATGTCTGCCATCATCTCGGCTATCAACGCTGGAGTGTAGACTACGCCAGGTTTTCGTTCTTTCTCTCTACTGCTCATTCCGACCAGATTTTACATTTGAATTCTGGGTTGGAAACTTACTCGATAATACGAATAAGCCTCCCCAGGCTGAGCCACATGCTCCCAAAAAGACATCAAAAATATCGCCAACACGATACGGCAAACACCATTGAAAAAGTTCATCAATGCTCGCCACAACACCGCCAGCCAGTGTTATTTCCCCCAATACCATAATCACAGAATGTCGGTCAGCTCTATTAAGATAATCACGAGTCAGGAAAAATCCGAGCACGCCATACTTTAGGATGTGGACCCTCTCCTCTGGAACGCTGAGAGTCATAGCACAAAGGATCCCGGCAGATAACACTAACACAGCCCATGCAGGTGCTATGCTACTTTTGAGGCGTTTAAGAAACAGGAGGAAAAATATCGGTGTCACGGCAAAACCAGCCCAAATCAGGCGCGAAACCTCTGTCCGACCTAGTAGATTCACAAATAAGTCGAGAATCTGCCTATTTACCGAGGCTGAAGCTATGATTAGCAGCGCTATTGCTTTAGTCGTAAAGGAGCTTCCGCTAAACCTGTCCATCGGTGCAACATACTGAAATGTCCTAATTTTCGCCAGAAACTGAGACCATAAGATTTTTGAATCGTTAAGCGGTTTCAAATCATCAATAAGTCGGACAGGTAGGCGCTCTTTTCGCACAGGATCCAGCACATAGGTCAATTAGTACGCTGCTAAGTCTTGGAGAAGAGACGATGTCACCACTGGATCAAGGATCAAACGAAAGGAAGACCGAAGCTCATCTAAAATTTAACCCCAGCATGGTTCCGGACGTTCTTCCGGAGGATTTTGAAAAACTCGGAATTTCACATGGGGACCTAGAAAAGCTATTCACACGTTACGTAAATTCCATCGACGCTGAAGAGATTGACCCATCTGACACTGATGCTCTTCACAAACAGTCCGAGATTATTCTCTTGGTCGATCAGATTTTTGAACCATACAGGGATACAGCTTCTACCGACATCGGGATTTCCACTCAACATCAGGGATCTTTCAAACTCGCGGATGGTCGAGTTGTAAGCATATTTGATAGTATCGATCGTCAATTTTTCTCAGTCCTGCCGCTTATTAGAATAACCACCGATGGCGATTTAAGTATTAACTACGAAAAGCTAAAACATCCTCTTCGATATGTTGTTCGGTATGAGCAACAGAATATCGATGAGCAAAGCGAGGAATACTCACTTCAAACCATGGTGCTAACTTCCAAAGAGTGCTTTGAAGAGATGGCATCAAAGATTTCGATCATCGGCCGGTATTTAAACAGCTCACTTAAAAATCCAAACACTGATATTTACGATCTACCGACTTCAAGCTACCTGTTTGATAACTTCATGTCTTGTACCGCACAGCGGCTAGCGGCGCGTTCGAGGAGTTTGCCTGAAGGACAAAGCTTCCAAATGTCAGATATCCTGGACGCACGACGCATGTCCCCAAACTTCTTTGCTGTTACCGTCAAGGTTGATCATCTAAATCAAAGCTCGGGAAAATCTGAGGTCTTAAGCTCTCATAAGGAAACGCACGTACATTACGCCGGTATAGATCCTCTTGGGTTCGTCTTTACGCGCTGGGTAAACGAACACAAAGTCGACGTCGAAGATCACAGGCGCGCCGCGTAATCGTGGTCAATTAAGATTAGCTCTGCGAGACTCAAATATATCGCGCAACCTACCTAAGTTAAGCGGCGCGGGAGGAGTCTGTGGTGATAAATCTGCTAGATCACCCTGACCAGAATCAAGCTGAGACTGTTCCTCACCACTCAGTAGGTCGTCTCGTCGATTAAAGATACCTTGCCGATCTCCTATCCAAGTTTCAATCGCCGTACGAAATGCCTCAGCGGGCGTCACCTTAAATTCGGACAAAATGGAAAAATCGTCGCGCATTAAAGAGTGCGGCCCGTCTAGTACAATTGAACTCTTATCTTCGGCAGGAATCTTTCGAAAAGCGTTAATTGACGCCTTAGGGTTGGTCAAGTGATCGTGTCGGCTAATTAGAGCAAGTGTTGGAACCTGTATAGCTTCAACGCCTTGTAGCGCGAGTTTCTGGATTTTTCTTAACTCTAAAAATGTAAGTATCGGAAGAACAGTAATTGTTGGGGCCTCGTCCTTAGACGGAATAGATCTCTGACTAACGCTTCCCGGGGCAGGTTTATCCTCTTGAGGCTTCCTAAAGACGAAGCGATGAGCGGCTCCAATTGCTTCCAGTGTACCCTTTGCTAGTTTCTCGCTGATCGTGGCATCCGAGTGATTTGCCGCTTGCGAAGCTGCGTCAACACTCGCGCCAGCTGAATGCCATACTCCGCTCCGAGGTAAAATCGCATGTAAAACTTTCGCCCCCAATAGGGCAGCCGAATAAAGCGTACTTTGCAGTCGAAACGCGGGGGAAGAAATTACAAGCCCAGCACAGAGCTGATCGCCGGAGTGCTCCTTAGCGTATTTAATAACTGCCGAAATGCAAGCCAAAGCTCCAGTGGAGTGTCCAAGTAAAATCGGCCTTTTACCGGTTTCTTTCCGCAGAGAAAGTGCCTTTTCGATCACATCGTCTACCCAATCTTCGGCTGTTGTATTAATCAATCCAGTCCACCCGACCTCGTGCCCTTTTAGACAATGAGCTTCCCATATAGCGCCGGTCCTTTTTTGCTGCTGTTCCAACACTTGAAACCACTGATCGGCTGCAGCTGCCAGTCCAGAAAATGCAAGACATGGAGCGCTATGCTCGATCTTTTCGAGTGGCTCTCGCCGAAAGTGCGCCTTCTCTAAAAACTCCTCGAAACTGGGGGAATGGGGGTGAGCGATTATTTCTTCGGGAATCCGTAGTATAACGCCGGACGGCGGGTTAACCGGGGTAAGAGTCTGGCGTTCTACCGAGAGGGATGAACGTTCGGGAACGGGATCAAAATTACCGCTACTATCAGGGACTAAAGATGTCACTACTACAACGCCTTGTGCTTGAGTTGCTCAAACCAACTACGCTACTCTAATTCAGTTCCTGGGGGAAAATAAAGAAAAACTGCGAATGGCGTTTTGACCTTTTGTAAGGGATTTGCGGAGTCTGGAGTTGCATTTAGAATTAGACTGTCACGGCTGAAGCTGATCCAATCGTTCAACTAAACCCAGCCCTGATCCAATTATTCAACAATATCCTAAGTTTTGGGGAGGAATGCTTTATACTCTGTTAAAGCCCTACCGAAATCAAAGAAGGTATACGGTTGACCAGCCGCCCATTCGGAACTTGAGCGTGCATTACTCACCCAGAAACGAAGGTCCTCAGGCGAGTAGACCACATTCTGAAAATTCGACTTCATTGCAATGTCCGGAATGATCTCCCGCATCAGAATTTCTGGATTAAGTTTCCCAAAATTATTGGTAAGTTGTGCTGTCATTTTTTCATTGAAATGACCACCATAAACAGTATCTTTTATCGGCAGAACGTTTTCTTCAGAAAACCCGTCGCCTTGGTTAAAAGCGAGGAAGCGATCGTGATCTTTGATGTAGAGCTTGGCTGCGCCCGCCTTTCCGTCACTCATTAAAAACACAAATGAGTTGTCCCCAGGATAGGCACGAATTTTTTCTCCGACATCCTTTAAATTGGAGCTGTAAGTTAAAATGTCCCTCAACATAAATGGCATCGGTTGACCTGCTAGTGTTTCATTTCCCGGATCGCCATAACCCATTTCGCCAAGCGTAATTCCCTTCTCGTTCATCCCTGATATTGCTCCCAGGAAGCCAATCCACCCGATATTTACATAGGCATTACCCCGAT
>CAZJXY010000129.1:0-8722 GCA_964549925.1 uncultured Bdellovibrionales bacterium
CCATCGATCGGAGAGTTCACGTGACCGCCGTAGCCGTCGACGTAAACACCCACATCCGCCTGCGGTCCGAGGATGAAAAACGGTCGAAGTGCACTAGCGCGCTTCAAACCAGTCGTCTCCACACCCATCGAGTACTGCATGTCGTCGTTGTATTGCGACGTCAGCAGCCAAGAGGGGTTCGTACCGTCGTACGGAAGCTCGGCCAGGACTTCGAGGTTCTGGTCGAGGATGTAAACGGTCCCTACCACGTGCCCTTGGTTGTCACCCATCTCGAACGTCTTGTGCTGCCAAGTCTCGTACTTGGTCATGAAGACGTCGAACTGAGAGTAAACTTGAGCCTGGGCGCTCTGATCCGTGGTCGCGATGACCTCGAATTCGAGCGTCGGAGTTCCGGTGACATCATCGCCCGTGAGGGTGATGCGCCACTGACCGATCCTACCGCACGGGTCCCAGCTTGCCACCGTCTCGCTCGGGGTGAGGTTCACCTGGTCGAACGGGTCGGAAGGCGGGTTCATGCCGATGTGCTCGAAGTGGAAGGTGCAGCCGGCGAGGATCTGATCCTGGCCGCTGACCGACTTTCTTGCACCGAAGTGCAGCAGGCGATCGGGGAGGGTTTGAGCCTTCCCGATCTCGATCTGCGGACTGAAAACACGCGTGACATCCTGCGGGGGGGGATTGCTGTGCCCACCGCCGCTATCGTGACAGGCACCGAGGAGCGAGAGCGCCGCGATGCAGATGAGAGAGAGAATGCGTTGCATACTAGACCACACGCCTTATGGATTTGGAGTGTGGCTCGGGGTTGGTGAATCTGACAGAACGCGCCGCAACGAAAGCCGCGCGTTGGACTCTACGACACCTCAAGAAAAACCATAGATCCGAAAGCTTCTAACTTTGGATCCGGTCTGCCTGGCGATGCCGGAGAATTGCGCGCACGCAAATCTACGACACACCAAACAGCGCTGCTTCTACTCGATAATTTCAGAGCCAAGGCAAAAAGAGAGGGTGAGTGCTTTCTATCCCAACAAGGTTGTTGATCGCTGGGCGAGCAAAATAATGGCAGAGCCATTTTTTGCCGCAGAAAACAAGTACTCGGTCACAAAAAGTTTGCCAAAACCGTTTAGGTTTTGACCGAGCAGTTAAGGAAAAACTCCCTGTGACCGAGTATCCCCCCACGCATTCTGATTGCCCAAGCCCCTAATCTTAAGGAACCTGGGACTAAATCTCCCTTGAAAATTGTAAGGGCGAATTGGTTCTTAATCAAATTAGCCTGATCTCTCAATTGTCTGTAATCACTGCGTAAATTGAGAATTCTTGGTCGTCGATTCCTTTCTCTTAAACGCCGATGGTAGGTTATTATCACCTCACACTTTTCGGACGGGGGCATTCGTGTGAGCCGAAATAGTGAGATGTAATTATGCATATAGATCCAGGAGTAGGTCCGGAAGAGAGGAGGGAGCCGCACTCGCCATCACCCTCCGCATCAATTCCATTTGAAGAACTCGAGCGTATCCGCGAAGCTCTAAAAGCACGACTGGTAGAGCATGGAACAAAGCGCTGGGTAGAATTTCTGGACCGTCCCGAAAATATTCGGGGGCTAGAAGTAACGTTAAACAAAGCGATTCAGCCTTTCCTGCATTCATTAAAGCAATTCTATGCGGAGCCGATCCCTGAATACGATATGCCCGAAGAGCTAAAACAAGCCAAGAAGATAATTCCTAAGATTGTCGAGTATGCACCGCTGTGTGTAGAAATGCTTGTTTATTCTCCGACTATCAGAGGGAAACTTGCAGCGCATCTAGCGAAGCAAGAGTTTTCTGATTCATTTGCGCTCTCAGCTGACTTTGCCGGACATAAAACTAAACTAAGGGGACTTGGCGTTCCGGAGCCGGTAATTGAACAGTTCGGGAAAATTGAACAAAAATTGGAAGCCGTGAATAATCGGCGCAGCCAACTTTTAGATTACCGTGTCCAGATCTCTCGTGAACTTGGGATTGATATGGCTGCTTCAGAGTCGACTAGGGTCTCATTCTTACGGATGATGTATCCAACAAAGGAGGCTTATTTAAGCCAGCTAGATAGCGACGCACGGGAGAGCGCTTATGCAATTCGTGATACCTTACGAGCTTTTTCTGAGCACCGCGATAGAGGCGCCGAATTAAATCTTGAGGCGGTCGGAGCGCTTCTTAGTGCGGTTTCTATCGGAATAGGTCCAGAAGGGCCGATTAGAGGATTTCTTCGGAAATTTGATATTGAGGATGCCGAGCGAGTATTCGCAGACAGACCAATATAGCAGCGCTATTTCCCTTTTTTCTCAAGTCTCTCGACTTTTAGAGCGTCTCCTACAATCTTCAGTAGAGACGGGCGGCCGTTTACCTGGGTTTCTAGCACAACTTCGCGCTCCCAAAGCCTTCCAATGTGCTTTAGGGACTGCTCAGCGAATTCCAAAAGGAGATCTCTTCCGTCGTGGAAGTGCTTCAAGTAAAGCGTGTGGTTTCTTCCGAAATCTCCATCGATAACTTTAATCACCGGGATTGATCCGGTGCCGACCCCCTTAATTAAGGTTTCTTTGACCTCCTGCCAGCTCTCATCATCTGAGACTTTAGTTACTATCCGTTCTTTGCCGCGCTTCTCATGTTGGAATAAGTGCAGTTCACGCATGATATCCGGGGTTAGAAACCGCCGCAGAAACGACGCGTCTCGGTCACTCTCTCGCACTTCGAATATTTTCTTTCGGCCAGGAGTATCGTTTTCTGGAAGCGTCGAGTAATCAACCTTGGGGCGATCGTCTGAGTACTCGCGACCAGTATCACCTTCATTCCATCTCCGCTCGATCTCATTCCAGACTGTAAACCCAAGATGGTACGGATTTAAGCCGCCGGGGAAGGGGCGAAGCACCTGATTGTGACGCACGATGAATTCCATGTGCAGTCCTTGCGGGAGATCAAGTGCGCGCATCAAGCGATGGTGCCAGTAAGAGGCCCACCCTTCGTTCATAATCTTGGTCTCAATCTGCGGCATAAAGTACTTTGATTCTGCCTCAACTATCCGCAGCACATCGCGCTTCCACTCCGGCATATAAGGGTTGTATTGCGCTATAAAACCCAACAAATCATCATCCGGCTCAAGCGGGATACGGTTAAGATCTGGAGGTGTAAATTCGCGCTTAGGATGAATCTCCCAATGCGGGTCCTCAGGCGGCTGGGCTTTCTCCCAAGCTCTGCGGAGCTGCTCCTCAGGGGAAAGTTTCTTAATGCCTAAGTTGCGGGAACATTGGTGTGAGAGAGCGTGGGCGTCTTCAATCGTTTGCTCCACCGCTTCCACTCCAATCGAGGGATCCTCCATATAGCTTGCAATTCTATGGGCATGGTTTTTAAACATCTCGATGGTGTATTTAGCCTTAGTGCCGCTGGTGAAGGTGAAATTATTGGTGAAAAAATCGTTATGTCCGTATACGTGGGCGATTGTGAGAATATGGAGCAGCAGAGAGTTGTCGCGCATTAAGTATGCGATACAAGGATCGGAGTTAATCACCATCTCATAAGGCAGGCCTTGCACGCCGTAGTCATAAAGCGTCTTTTGCTTTTCAAAAGATTTACCCCAAGACCAGTGTGAGTATCGAGAAGGCATACCGGAATACGCCATGTAACCTATCATCTCGTGGTGATCGCAGATCTCGAACTCTTGAATATAAGTCTTTAAGCCGAACTGCTGGACCAGGTCGAAAATCCTTCGATCCCATTCGGCCAATTCGTCTAATGTGGCACTCATAATTTAAAGTTACCAAACTTAAGGGGTTGCCGCACCCGCTCCTTCACTTGGTCCGACGGGTTTTTGCTGTGGTCCCAGTTTCCCCGATCTGTCGCGGGTTAGAAAGCTCTTAAATCCAGGCCAAAGATCCTCTTTCTTCTCGATTAGGACAGTTTGAAAGTTTTCAGCGTTAATTTTAGCGAAAACTTCAAGCATTGAGCCGCTATAATAGGCGCTGCCAGAGGGTTTAATCTCGCCGTACCCGAACAAATTACAAACCGTACAAAGCTCTTCAGCAGCCTTTAGCGCGCGCTCGTTGTCGGAGTAAAAGTTATCACCATCAGAGCAATGGAAGGCGTAAATATTCCAGAGGGATGGATGGTAGCGATCGTATATTAACTCGAGCGCCTTTATGTAGCCGGAAGAGATATAGGTTCCTCCGGACTCTACCTTGTGGAAAAATTCTTGCTCGCTTACCTCTTTTGCCTCAGTGTGGTGAGCTACGAAAACCACCTCTACGTTTTGATACTTCTGTCTGACGAACTGAAAAAGTAAAAAGTAAAAGCTTCTAGCCAGATATTTCTTAACTGTGCCCATTGAGCCCGATGTATCCATGATACAGATGACCACAGCGTTTGACTCTTCTCTAACGTCTTGGACAATGTGTCGATAGGTAAGATCATCTTTGTGGAAGGGGAATCGTACCTCATCCTCTTCAAAATCAATCTCACGCGCACGTCCGACAGCGAGTTTTCTGCGGACTCGGTTTTTGGCCGAAGCTTTCTTGTCGAGGCGCGGTCTAATACCTTTCTTTCTGTGCCCTTTGCGTTTGGTGTGCCTTTCAGAGACGACTTGGCGCAACGCTTTTCTCTCTAAGTCTGGAAGCTCCAGATCCTCAAACATTAATTCAATCAGCTCTTCCAAAGTGATATCAGTCTCGATCGCATCTACCCCGGCTTGGTCACCGGCTTCGCCACTGCCCTGCTCAGAAGGGCTGCCTTTTTGCACAACGTCACCCGGTTTTTGTTCTCCGTCTCCTTGGGCGGTTCCCGGAGAATTGTCTCCGTAAATGAAGCGGTATTCTTTGACCGAGCGGATCGGAATTTTGATAATTTTATCGCCGTCTTTTCCGATGATTGACTCTTCAGCCAAAATATCTCCGATATTGTCTCGGATTGAGTCCTTAATCTTTTGACGGTGCCTCGATCGATCCGAGGCGCTTCTGTCGGAACGGCGAGTAGTAGGTGTGTATGGTCTAAAAATCGCTGTCATGCAGTCGCTTTGTGTGCTTAGCGGTCTTTGTGGTTAAGAAACCTCTAAGTTCACCACTTAGACCACTAAACTTAAATAACTAATCCTTCCACAAGTTGTTAGCAGCATACTTTAAGATCGTATCCACGCAGCTTGGCGGATATCCATTCCTAATTAGCTGCTCAACCATGCGGTCGTATTTTTTGCCTTGTTCCTCATCTCGGGTGCGAGACTTAGTGATGATCCGAGAGACATCACGTACACTCGCCATGAGTTTCTTTTCAATCGCTTCTTTGAGCGGCTCATAGCTCTCGTAAGTAATCTTTTCGCCCTTGCGGCTTACCGACCAAAGATAGGCGATTACCTCTTGGCGGAATCCATCACAAGCTGTACCGATAATCGCAATCTGCTCTTCAATCGACTTCATGAAAGACTCATCAGGCTCAAGCTCCTCGCCCGTATTTCTGTCTTTTACGCGCTTCTTATTTACATAAGCTTCAGCGTGATCCAAGTAGTTTTGGAAGAGCGATTCGGCTTGCTCCTGGTAGGAGTAAACGAAAGCCTTAGTAATCTCTTTCTCCAGGACCTCAAGGTATTCCTTATGCAAGGTATCTTGAAGGAACTCTAAGTAGCGCTTTCTTTCGTCCTCTGAAAACTCACCTTCTTTTACCATTTGTACTAGCGCTTCGCGGACGCTAATTGGGTGGATGCAGTTGTCCGAGATATTATCTGAAAGGGCGTTATCGAGTGCCTTCATGATAAAGCGGGTTGAGATTCCTCCCATCCCTTCATTTCTTGCTTCCTCGCGAAGCTCGGTCACATCGATCTTTTTGGTTTTGCCTTTCTCAACTACCTCTTCACCGTTATAGAGCTTGAGTTTCGTAATTAAATCGCACTTATTGGTTGGCTCAAGACGTGTGAGAATGGCGAACATCGAAGCCATTTCAATCGTGTGCGGAGCAACATCAGCGTTAAACTTCGACTGTCTGATGATCTTTTTATAGATCTTTACCTCTTCAGAGAGTCTCAGATTGTAAGGAACTTTGACCACGACGATACGGTCTAGGATCGCCTCGTTAGTATGATCACTCTTAAACTTCTGCCACTCGGCTTCGTTTGAGTGGGCCACGATCACCATATCAACATAGATCATCCCGTGTCGTCCTGGTGCCGGGATGTGCTTTTCTTGGGTGGCGGTAATCATCGCGTGCAGGTATTCAGTCTCGTTTTTAAATACCTCGATAAATTCGACCAATCCGCGGTTTCCAACGTTTAAGGCGCCGCTGAGATCCAACACTCGCGGGTCACCTTCCGAGTACAGGTCTAGTTTGGAGATATCCTCACCGCCGATTAGAACACTGGTGTCTTGGTTATTCGGATCTACAGGGGGGACAACGCCTACGCCGCGTCTTGCGCGAACGCTAAATGTCGTCGCTTTAATCGGCATCTCTTCCCAACGCCCGTGGAATTCCTCCTTTAAGCGGTAGCGACATACCGGACAGAGATCTCCTTCGATCTCTAAGTCCAACATCTTTGAAAATTCTTTGCGTAGGTGCCTTGGAACAAGATGCAGCGGCTCTTCCTGCATCGGGCAGCCATCGATCGAGTAGAATGGATCAGCTGTCTCTAGACCGCGCTTTAGCTTTTCAACTAGCGAGCTTTTTCCTGATCCTACCGGGCCTACTAGGTAAAGTACCTGGCGGCTTTCTTCTCCGCGCAATGAGGCAGAGTGGAAGTAACGCACCACTTGATTTAAGGTGCGCTCCATTCCATAAAATTCATCAGCAAAAAAGTTGTAGATCTTAAATTTGGAGTCTTTGTATAGACGCTTTAGTTTCGGATTCTCGTCTGTATTTAATTCTGTGACTGCACTTCGCATGATTACATCGAACATGCGCTTATGCGAGAGACAGGCGATGTTGGGGTCCTGCTTTACAAGTTCAAGATAGTCTAGTGCTGTTCCCTTCCAAGACTGCTTGGTGCGATTTTCCCGGTCCTCACGAATCAATTTCTCAAATTCGTCTGACATGGTGCTTCCCTCACTAAATAAAAACCGAAAAAACGTCTTACGTTCGTTTAACCACTTAGGTTGCCGTCTACTCTTCGCTAACGATGTTGCCTATATCTTTTATTATACTGGAGTTTTCCTGGGTCGGAAATGCATCCAGATGTCGCCGCGATAGATCTCTACTCCTATATATTTGGATGAGATTTTAGCTAATGGGTTCTTAAAATTCGCAATCTCGAGTGCAAGCCTAGAATCTCGCGTCTATGCACGAAAAAATGCTGATATATTACAACAAGTTAGGCTAGGGGATAAAAATCAAACCCTGACTCGCCTAACGTCCCGTCCGCGTTCAAGAAAAGTTTCTCGCTCTTCAGCATCTAGCCGAGCAAGCATACGGTCAAAAAACCGAGGCGGGATTACGCAGTGCGGATAGGGAGATTCCAATAGGTCAGAAACGAGCACCGTGGTTTCCACGGCATTAGATCTCCTTGATACGCTGTTCGCTTTGATGGAATGAATAGACGGGTGAGCGTTACTTTCGTTTGTCATGCAATACCTCATGAACGATATTGGTTTTATAAGTTGTATAGACGACACGCTACGGCTAAGTAGAACCGAATGTACCCTTTCCCCAGAATAGAGCGCTTTCTCCTGTGTAGGGCACGGCAACCAAACGTCCTGTAACCAACCAATCAGCTTCTGATACCAAATCCTCTTTAGCAGTATCTGATCGGCGCACCACCTAATCTATAATTCTACGCTTATTCCGTACAAAAATCGAGAAAATTTTTCAGATCCGCGTAGGTATTTCTAGGAGAAATTTGGATCTACGATCACATTTAGTTCGCTCATCCTCTTGTATAACCGGCTGAATTTGCTATTGATGAGTGCGATTTTTTTCCCTTTGTGTGAATCGTTGGAACGATTATTCGGTATGGAAAATGCGGATCAGAGGCCTTATCTTAGAACTGCAACTGCGGTTGAAGCGCTACAATTTGGTTTGACCGAGATCGAATTTAACTCCATTCGAGAGCGGCTTGGAAGAGATCTTTCAATTTTAGAAACGGGAATTTTCGCAGCGCTCTATTCCGAGCACTGTTCGTATAAAAGCACCAAGGTACATCTAAAAAATCTTCCGACTAAAGCTCCGCATGTTTTGATCGGGCCCGGAGAGAATGCGGGTGTGATTGATATCGGGGACGGTGAAGCGATCGTCTTTAAGGTCGAGAGCCACAACCATCCATCCTTTATTGAGCCATTTCAGGGAGCGGCAACAGGAGTTGGCGGGATTTTACGCGACGTTTTTACCATGGGCGCTCGTCCGCTGGCCCTACTTAATTCTCTTCGGTTTGGTGAACCCCAAAATCCAAAGGTTCCTTACCTATTCTCGCGTGCAGTCAACGGCATTGGTTCATATGGTAATGCGGTTGGAATCCCGACTATTGGTGGAGAGTTATTTTTCCACGAGTCTTATAACGGAAACTGTTTGGTAAATGCCTTTGCCCTTGGTTTGGTCGATCAAGATAAGATTTTTTTGGGTAAAGCTTCTGGCATTGGAAACTCGGTAATTTATCTCGGTTCAAAAACAGGGCGCGACGGTATTCACGGGGCTACGATGGCGTCGGCAGAGTTCGACGATGCCTCCGATGAAAAGAGACCGACCGTTCAAGTCGGCGATCCATTCCAGGAGAAACTTCTACTCGAAGCCTGCCTGGA
>CAZJXY010000130.1:0-8714 GCA_964549925.1 uncultured Bdellovibrionales bacterium
TGTTCTAATGGAGGAACGCTTCGCCGAGCCACGCTTTCGAGTAGCTCAGTTATTCAACTGGGTTTATAAGCAGCGGATTGAAGATCCGCTGCTCTATTCCAACATAAAGCAGCAGACGCGAGTTAAACTCAAAGACGCCCTGCAATTTCCTCGGGCGATTGTCAGGGATCGCAAGATTAGTGTCGACGGTACGCGGAAATACCTATTTGAGGTCGGGGATGGCGATTTGGTGGAGTCGGTGATGATCAAACAGCCGAAGCGTATGACTCTTTGCCTCTCTTCCCAAGTTGGTTGCGCCATGGGGTGTACCTTTTGCCAAACCGGGACGATGGGGCTTAAACGAAATTTGGAAACTTGGGAAATTATTGCTCAGATTATGGCAGTAATAGCAGACGCTAAAGAGTTTAATGATATGTTCAGCAATATGGTTTTCATGGGGATGGGAGAACCATTGCATAATTTGGAATCCGTTCTCGAAACACTGAAGATTCTTAGGGATACTAATGGTCTAGGGATTTCACCGCAAAGATCGACCGTCTCTACCTCTGGTGTAGTTCCGGCAATAAAAAAATTCGGGGAGAGCGGAGTGGATGCTTATCTTGCAATCTCGTTGAATGCTACCACGAACGAGGTACGAGATAAGATTATGCCCGTCAACCGTAAATATCCAATCGAGGTGTTGCTGCAGACACTGCGGGAGTTTCCGCTAAAGCCAAGAAAGCGCATAACTATTGAGTATGTGATGCTGCGCGGAATAAATGATACAGCCGATGATTTGCGGCGTCTACCTAAGCTACTTCAAGGGATTCCGGTCAAAGTTAATTTGATCCCTTACAATAGAAACATTGAACTTGGTTTCGATACTCCTGATACTGCCGAGATTGTTAGGTGGCAGAAATATCTGAATGCTCACGGCTTGGTCGCAACTATACGCTGGTCCAAGGGAAGGGATATCGACGCTGCATGTGGGCAGTTGGTTACGGCCAGCAAAAAGGCGCCTCGAAAGAGACGCCTTGCTATTCATTAAGTATTTAAAGATTTATCGCTGAGAATCGTTACTACAACTGGATTCTTTCAATGTTTGAAGATAGCGGAGTTTTCGTGTCCGCGGAGTGGCTAGAATCTTCAGATTGTGAGCTTGAGTCCGCTGCACCCTCGCCAGCGGAGTCTGCTGAAGCCGGTGGATTTAGTCTGCTAACCCTAGTGGCGTGGAACCCTTTTGGTCCCTCCTTAATCTCGTACTCGACTTCCTCACCGTCCTTGAGCGAACGGTAGCCATCCTGTTCGATTACCGAGTAATGGACGAACACATCCTTTCCCGTTGTGTGTTCAATAAATCCAAAACCTTTGGCGTTGTTAAACCACTTAACGACGCCACGAAGCACTTCACCTTTTACATCATCCGACATAGCACCAACTCCTTATGAAACTGTGACCCGTACAAAATTACTACGCCACAGTGCTTTCAAAAAAGCGCTTTCAAAGTCGTAAGGGACTACCGTATTGAGCATCCCCTAAAACAGCCAAGACTCTGAAACCAATCCCCGTTCAAACTCCCAGCTAACAGTTGAGATTCACATTTGCCTGGAGTGGATCCGGAAGACAAGAAAAAAAGGTAGAACCCCTTATTATTTATGACAGTTTATCATTCTTGAGTCTTAAGGCTGGGGTGGAGAGGGTTCAGAAAGGTTTCTACTGCAGTTGCAATGAGTTAGGCGAACTTGTTCGGCGTCTTGCCACAATTTCGGATTGATTCGCAAGAAAAAAAAGGGGGCATCTGTCAGGAGTGCATCGTGGCCCAGTAAAAATATCATTTAAGTTCAGCTACTTAAAAAATGAACAATCCGAGAAGTTTAGTGCGCTATCTGGGTAATTTAAAGTAACGTTGTTATATAGTAAGTTGGCGTTAATGTTGATTTGGGAGTTTGAACAACTCGCCCACCTTCTCAAAGATCTATAAACTCTCTGTAGAATTTTACACTCGAGGTTTTCTTCGTGAATGGGGTTACGGAACTGGATCCCCTAATCAAGGCACTGTCTTCAGTTGTTGAGCCGGCCTTGCTGATTGACAACGAACGAACGTTGCATTTGGCGAACGCTGCTATGTTGCGCGCCCTGAATTGGGAAGGAGACGCGCCTGAAGATCTCACCACAATCTGGCCAGACGGCAGGTTGGTGGATCTTCGAACTGAGTCGCTATCGGCTAATCTGCTGAAATTCGATAAGCAGGAAGTGACCTTAACTTTTGCGGTGAGACGTATCTCCCCTCAGCTTCTCTTGCTCCTCGCAACGGTTAGCGGCGCAAATCAGGGCGAGATAGCTTCAAAGCTTCATCAACATAGACTAGAGATGCTGGGGCTGCTTTCGGGAGGGATTGCACACGATATCAATAACATTCTTACCGGAATCTTGGGTCATGCCTCCTATCTGATGGCGACATTACCTCAAACCGGAAATCATGGTGAGTCGCTGCGCGCAATCGAGGATGGGGCAAAGAAAGCAGCGCTTATGACTAGACAGATTGTTAATTTTTCTAGACAGTCCTCGGAGCATGAAACAGTAATAGATTTAACCAAGCTGATCGAGAGCGCTTGTAACCTCCTTCGAGGTGCGATTTCGAAGGAATACACCCTAAGTTTCGAAGTCCCAGCTCGCCCGGTTTATGTAAGTGGGATCGAGGGACAACTTACGCAGGTGCTGGTAAACTTGGTGGTTAATGCCAGAGATGCATTGGCATCAAACGGTGAGATTTCAATCGTTTTGCGTGAACAGACCTTGGGCGGTGATGTTAAGAGTTTCACAGGCCTGGCAAGGGAAGGACTGGTCGGTGTGCGATGTGCTGAAATTTGCGTAGCTGATAACGGTCAGGGTATCCCGGATCACCTACTGCAGCAGATGTGGCAGCCGTATTTCTCGACAAAGCGCGGCAAAGGATCTGGTATCGGGCTCGCGACAGTGCGCTCGATTGTTGATGGACTTGCTGGTGCGATCGATGTGCGCTCAAAGCTTGGTGTCGGTACATCTGTCTCAGTTTTTATTCCGATCGCTAACGTTCGAGTGATTGAACAAGCTAGCGATGGTGGAGTCGGACGAGAAATTCAGCGTGGCAATCAAGAGCGCATTCTGGTGGTAGACGACGAAGCTTCAGTGCGCCAAGTTTTATCGTTAAGCCTAGAGCGTCTCGGTTATCAGGTTGAAGTTGCCGCTAGTGGTGATGAGGCGCTAGCCAAATTCGTCGAGCATCCTCAAGGGTATGATTTGGTGGTACTCGACATGATTATGCCCGATATGTCGGGGAGAGAGGTTTTTGTTAGGCTACAGGAGTATCGTTCTGATGTACGAGTACTAATCAGCTCCGCCTTCAGTTCGGATGACGCAATTAGGATTATCATGAATCGTGGAGGAAAGGGGGTTATAAGGAAGCCTTATGACATAGAAGAACTCGCCCGGCGGGTGAAGGAGTGTCTTGAGGGGTAGGTATGGCTGAGTTGAAATCATACTTCCTGCGGAACATAGAGGTTAAGCATGGTCTGGTGCTCGCTCCGATGAGCGGAGTGACTACGTCCGCCTTTAGGCGGCTGGTTAAGGAGCTTAATCCGGCAGCGGTTGGTTTAGTGATGACTGAATTTATCTCGGTCGAGGGACTTACCCGCGAAAGCGTTCGTAGTCGAGAGATGCTTAAATTTAATCGAGCGGAACATCCCGTTGCTATTCAGATCTTTGGGTACGATGTTGATCGACTTACGCTGGCAGCCAAAATGGTTGAGGCCACTGGCGCCGATATTGTTGACCTAAATTGCGGTTGCCCGGCGCCGAAGGTGGTAAAAAAAGGGGGCGGTTGTGAGCTAATGCGTCAGCCAGAGCATCTGAGGAGGATTATTAGATCGATCAGGAAGGCAGTAAACATACCGTTCACCATAAAAATTCGCTCGGGTTGGGATGAGCAATCCAAAAATGCCTTGGAGATAGCTCTGATGGCTGAGTCAGAGGGAGTTGAGGCTTTGGCGGTTCATGGTCGCACGCGTGCTCAATTGTACCGCGGAGCTGCCGATTGGGATTTGGTGTCTGACATTTCGAATCGCTTAAAAATACCTGTGCTTGGTAGCGGGGATGTATCAGATCGCGAAGGTGCTCTATTGAGACGTGCCCTTCCGATCAGCGGAGTGTTAATAGGCAGAGCCGCCTTGTATAATCCCTTAGTGTTTGGCGAGATTGTCAGCGGCGAAAAGGCGAATCTGCGGTCGCGTCCTGATTTGATGCTTAACATTATGGAACGTTATATCGCGTTGCTGCGGGAAGATTTTCCTGATCGGGCCTGTACTGGAAAGGTAAAGCAGCTTGCCTCTCAGATGTGCCGAGGGCAGGAGTGGAGAAAGGCCATTTGTACCGCAAACAATATGGATCAGATTGAAGCGCTACTGAAAAGAGCAAAGGATTTATTCGGTGTAAGTTCAGCCGTACACGCCGGGGTAAAATTCCATCAATTAGATCGATTTAAATCGAGTAGTAATCAAGAGTCAGAAAAAGGAGCCGTGTGCTCAGCGTGACCGAAATAACAAAGAGCTTCGGCACCACATCCGTGCTGCGAGGTGTATCCTTTCAACTTGCTGAAGGTGGTTTCTACGGGCTTATTGGGCCGAGTGGTGGAGGCAAAAGCGTTTTGTTGAAAATAATCGCTGGCATCTTTGATCCGGACAGCGGTTCCGTAAGCCATGGCTTAGCTAATAGAAGTGAGCTTGGATTTATGTTCCAGGAAGGTGCCCTATTTGACTCGCTTTCAGTAGTCGATAACGTGGCTTTCCCGCTAGTTGGTGGAAGAGTTCCCACTACCATTCTGCCGCGAGCGTTGCGAAGAGAGGTCCACGAAAAGGCAGAGGCTGTTCTTGCCAGAGTTGGACTCTCAGCCGCGATCAGGAAAATGCCAGCTCAGTTGAGTGGCGGGATGAGGAGGCGTGCATCTCTCGCGCGAGCGGTGGTATCGAAACCGCGACTATTGCTGCTAGACGACCCTACGGCGGGGCTTGATCCCGTCGCGAGTAGCATCATCATGGAGCTAATTCGCGAGCTTCATGAGGAATACCTTCCTACTACACTGATAATTAGCCAGGATCTTCGCCGACTCATTCCAACAGTACCTCACATTTTTGGCCTTTTTAACGGGAAAATCGCTTTCAGCGGAGGAGCAAGCGATCTGTGCAATTGCAGTGCACAGGTAAAATCCTTCGTAAGTTGCAGGTATGACCTAAGCAAAGAGAGCAACAGTCCTAGTGTGAGGGGTTGATGAAGCGCAGTCGCACGCTTGAGGCAGCGAGGAAAGGATTCTTCGCCGGCATTGGAGTTCCGGAAAAATCTGATTTCGTAGTTGATCGCTTTCAGAAGGAGGCAATTGACTCATTAATTGCTGGGAATGACACCTTGGTTGTTGCTCCTACTGGTTCTGGAAAGACCTATATCGCTGCTGAGGCCATCGCAGCGGCGCTGCGTCTTGGCGGAAGGGCAATTTATACAACGCCCCTAAAAGCGCTTTCCAACACTAAATATAACGAGTTTAAAAAGCGTTTTGAGCCGGAATTCTCCGTAGGGCTTTTGACTGGAGATCGGAAGATTGAGGGCGATTCAAACTTAGTCATTGCGACTACGGAGATTTTCAGAAACGAGTTGTACCAGTACTCTGAACGGTATTCCTTGGTCATTTTAGACGAGGTTCACTTTATTGCCGATCCGCAACGCGGTCCGGTGTGGGAAGAGAGCATAATATTAGCTCCGTCCTCTGCGGCGTTGCTGATGCTATCGGCCTCAATTTCAAACGCTGAGGAAATTGCCGAGTGGCTCGAAGAGGTTCGTGGAAAAGAGTGTCGCGTTGTGACAGAAGCAAATCGTACAGTGGAGCTGCGATTTGGATTTATTCATCCGCAACTTGGCATAGTGCCGCTATTTGAGCCAGATGGAAGGATTTTTTCTGAAGTGGTTTCTTATTACGGATCGCGAGGGTTAGACGGTCGGGGTTTGCGCTTCGAGAACGGGGAGGATCGCGGTCATAGAAGAGGCAGGCGAGATAAGCGGAGGCGGCGAAGATAGTGTTTCGCGATTACCCGGTCGAGCGAATTTTAGACGAATTAGCGCGAGACAATCTTTTGCCCGGTATCTTATTTCGCACGGCACGAAGGCAGTGCGATATGGATGTCGTGCGACTAGCTAGAATCGGTAGAGGAAAGCTTTCGCCTGAAGAACAGCGCACTCTACGCGTGGAGATTGATTCAGTAGTTGAGAAGTATTCCATAGATCGTAGCATCTTACTCTCCCATCCCCAGTACGCAGCTCTAGTTGAATATGCTGTTGGCGCGCATCATGCCGGACAGTTATTAGTCTGGCGATTATTACTCGAGGAGCTGATGTCTCGTGGCTTGTTGCGCCTAATGATTGCTACTGGAACCGTGGCAGCAGGAGTGGACTTTCCAGCCCGCACGGTGGTTGTGACGGCGCATAGCAAAAGAGGTGCAGAGGGTTTTCGAGTGCTTACGGCCTCTGAATTTCAGCAGATGTCGGGACGAGCTGGAAGGCGAGGTAAAGACACAGTCGGCATCTGCTTAGTGGCTCCAAGTGCGTTTTCCGACGCAAGATTGATCGCTGATGTGGCGCATCGACCGCCAGAACCGCTTCGCTCAGCCTACTTTGCTTCCCCCAGCACAGTGCTCAATCTATTGCGCTATAGGAACGTAGATGATCTTCGCTACACGGTAGGTCGAAGTCTTGCATCATTTCATGATCGCAAGGCTGCTCGGGTTATTCGCGCCGATGCAGAGGCTAAGAACCAAAAAATCGAAAGCAGCTCGGAGATCGCAGAATCTTTAAAGTCGAAGATGGCGAAACAGGTGAGAAGATCACTAAGAGAGGCGGAATCGCTTGAGACCCGACAACTGGATATTTTGAATCGCTCGCTTGAAGGTTTAGTGAAGCTTGGCCACGTGGAAGGTGGTGGGTTGACCGAAAAAGGATATTGGGCCGCTAATCTTTGGACAACTTTAGTCTTGGAGCTGGCTGAGGCCATTGATTCAAAGCTTTTGATCGGCCTTGATGCAAAAACTTTGACCGGATTAGTGGCCTCAATTTCCGGAGACCCGCATAAGCCATACCTCACCATTCGCGATAATCCGATTGAACCTCAACTAATCTATCGGATGGAGGAGATTGTGGAGAAAGTTGGCCAGCTTTACGATCGACCGCCTTCGTCATCAGACATCATGGTTCGAGCGGAGGCTTCTGCCACTGTGATAACCTGGATGGAGGCAAATGATTGGCTCGATTTCTCGCCGCTGCTTAGACTCTCAGGAGTGGCCGAGGGAGATGTGGCCAGGTTGGTAACTCAGACTGCTGATCACTTAAATCAACTTACCCGACTAACCGAGTCTCATCCGGAGCTTGCTAGAATTGCGGAAGAAGCGAGGCTTAGTATTTTAAGGCCGCCGTTGGTGGAAGTCTTAGTAGGAGAGGGGGAAGGAGAGTATGAATCCGACCTCGAGCAGTAACGGTCCCAGTAAAAAAGTTGCGTTATTCGGAGGAGCGTTCGATCCGCCACATCTTGGACATATGAACGATATCAGGTTGCTTTTAAAATCTGGCCTGGTGGACCAGGTTTGGGTGGTGCCGTCGGGGGAGCGTTGGGATAAAGCTGAGCGCACACCCCCTGACGTAAGAATAGAGTTACTTCAAACAGCGGTTAATGAGCTTTTCGGCTCGAATCCGCGAGTCTCGATTTTTCTAAAGCAGATCAAGGGGGAAGTACCAGCGCACTCCATGGGACTAGTGGATGCTGTTAGAGGCGAATTCCCTGGATTAGATTTCATAGTTGTCATCGGCCACGAGCTTTTGAATGATTTACCGAAATGGAGAGATGCTGAGCGCTTAAAGGCAGAGGTTTCTTTTCTATTGATCACGCGTCCTGGTTATCCTCTGCCCGCAAACGCGATTGGCTACTCCGTGACAGCGGTTCCGAATCCTGACAACAGCGGCGTTGAAATTTCAAGCACTGAGATCCGTGAGCACTTGAAGAACGGAGGGAATGTAACTCAATTTCTTCCGGGTTCGGTCTATCAGATGATTAGAACCAGGGGATATTATCGAACCTAACCTTCATTATTGGAGGAAATGTTCATCCCGTACTAGGGCCCACTTTTTGAGGCTTTTACCCAGAGCTCTTTCGAAGCCGTCTTCGCTTACGCCGAAGGCGCGCTCAAAAGAATCGGGTTTGGTTTCCCCCTTCCGTAGCAACTGGAAATAGTTCTGTAACTTTGACACACCGAATGAATCTAAGACTGCTCTGGCGGCAAAAAGTGACTGGCCATACGCTGGTGGAACCATCGCTGCTTCAAGCCTGGTAAATCCCCCCTGCAGCAAATTTAGCGGAACTGGGTCCCTTTTTGTTATCCAACTTCTAAGCGCGGGCTCAAGCGCTGGATTTACGGTTCCCTCGGCCCACTGGGCGATTCCCTCATCGAGCCATCCCGGGCATCTTGCGCTACTTAGCGCGTTGATCACGGCGTGAGTGTATTCGTGTTTAATTGATCGCATCAAGTTATCTAAGTCGACCTTCTCACCGACGGTAAGCGGGATTGAAATTTCACCGCGATAGTACATGGCGTTAGTCCAGCGTGGAGCTCCGGTTTCTCGATAAAACTGTTCGCTCTCTACCAGTTTGAGCGTGGTGGTGTGGGATG
>CAZJXY010000131.1:0-8577 GCA_964549925.1 uncultured Bdellovibrionales bacterium
TGAAAGGACAATATGAGCAACAATGTAACGCCGCATCTTTAGAGTTACTTGGAATCCCATGCCTGCCAAAGATCAGTCTCGATTCCTTGGCTCAAATAGGTGATTGGATCACTAACTCAACTCCCCTTCAAATTGATTATCGAAATGATATCGAACAGATCCTAAAGGAAATTATCCGACGGCACGAATAGCCAATGGATTGGAGCACTGCTAGGATTCGGTCCGAAGGGTTAGCGTATCTTTAGATGTTAAGAGATGAAACTTATCGGCCGCCGAGCGAACACTGCGTGCAGCGGCCTCAGCAAAGGATGCAAACTCAACCTTACATCCCAAAGCGCGGAGATATGCAATCACTGGGAGGTAATCTTTGTCTCCAGCCAAGATGATAATCGTGTCCATCTTTGTGGCTAGAGAAATTGCATCAACAATTATGTAAGGATCCACGGATTTCGGCGGTTGCCTAAATTCACCATGCAGCTCGGTTTCCCAAAGAGTTCGAAACTTTGGTGAAATCAAAAGTCCCTTTTTCTTATAGTAGATATTCCTAACTAAAGTTCGAGATCCTACCACTCGTGGAAGAATGGTCATCCAGTTAGGGAAAGAGACACGCCCCTCCCTGGATCCGCTTCGTTTTCTAAGGCGTGAGTGTGCGCTGATCTCTAAGTTCTCGCTATCTACAAGTACAGCTACGCGTTCAGATTTTCTCATCTTGGTCCTCTAGTGGGAAGAGTATGCTAGGACCAATCTGTACGGAAGATGGTAATTCCTACCTAAGCCACCAATTAATTCCAAAGCTTTTCTGTGTCCAAGGCTTGCTTGGGGTCATCCGCTGTTGTCGTCCTTTTCGGTCTTAGGCCAAGCTCCTCGCGGACTCGTTCTAATCTATTTGGAATCTCGGCACGTTCCCTCTCTAATGCCTCCGCAGTGTACCGGCTCTGCTCCTCTCTTAGAGCCTGTAGTTTCAACTCAAACCGCTCAATCTCGTTGCGGTATTTGGCCAGCGTCTCTGAATACAATGTAACCTTGTGCTCGTTCATCAGGCCTTCGGCTTTGACAGCCTTGTCTATATTCTCTGTAACCTCTCGAAACTCACGATAGCCATTACTCAGTGGTTTAGCCTGTTTTAGCCAAAATATCGCCGCAACCACGGGATAAAATAGCGCGACTCCCGCTCCAAAACTGCTAATACCTGCCACGGAACTTCCACCAAAAACAAAAAGACCAGTCAATCCAGTAGGTATCCCACCAAAAATCATGGGGACTGCCAGCATTGCTTTAAACTCATCATCGTTGTCGCTGTGGATGGCATTTGCAAAATCTTTCCCGATGCTTTTCAGATAATCTAAATACCCCTGCCTACAACCGTTCTCCTTGATGGATTCTTCGAATAATTTAACCACAGAGTGATTTATCTTTAAATCTTTTTCAATCTTTTGAATAAGCTCCAAACGTTCTTCAGGGGTGAGTTTGGGTTGGCCGGAGTCGGAGGCATCGACTGGCTTCACTTGTTTTTCAGGGTAATCCGAAAGACTAAGAAACGCTGTTGGGAACCTATCCGGCTCGGAAGAGCTTGATTCTCCTTCTCTCTCTGAGCGTGAATCTTTATTCCCAAACCCCGATTGCATCGCTTGCATAGAAGCCTTCTTTCATTCTCGCTCCTTCCGTAGCCCGACCCGTATGTTTAAGATTGTAATACAAGTGTTGATAATAGTATAACTTAATCGAGAGAATGAAAACCAACACTTTCAATCAGTTAGTCAAAAAAGCGGGGCTTGAGTATCCCCACGTCATGAAGCATGGAACTGATAGATTATTCCACGCTGAAGTTCTTGCTGGCTTCAGGGCCGTTGCCGATCGAATTACTGCAATGAACTTTAACCTTATACTTATTGGCAGGGAATTTTTTAGTCATTACTACAGAAGTTCCAGCTGCGACAGTTCTTGAAAACAATGATTTGGTCGGCTTTGATTTTTTATAGACTTTAACTGTGCAGCTATCGGCTCCGGCAGGCTCATTCCATCTTACCTTTACCTTTCCGCTCTTTTGAAGCTTAGCTTTAAGCCCTGTCGGAGCCTCTGGTTCGAGCGGAGAGCTAATCGTGGCGAAGCGTGAGACTAAGCCTAGTTTATTTCCCCGATTAATTGCACCAGATCCAGCTTTTAGTACTTTCTTAATGAAGGACCCTGCAAAGGGGGATGGAATTGAAGAATCGTCTAAACTCTCCTCAGTTGGAAGTGGTCTATAGGAACTTCCATCCCAATACGCTCCATTTGAATCTTGAGCATCAGAACCGGGTGGGAGATTGTCTTCGTCAACGACTAAATGGAACTCAAGACTACCGACTTGGAGTTCGAGTGGTAATCCATTTTCATCTGTAGCGGTGACTTCGTAGAGAACAATAGGCTGCTCGTTTCCTGTATTTGGCGCGCTGCTGGTTCGAATAGTTAAGGTGATTTGTCCCGAGCCATAGGCCCCTGCCGGAACATCCAGAGTATTACCGCCTCCCAAATCCAGGGTAACCGCGCTATCTCCCTGGAACGTGTATTGTTGGTATATTGCATCTCCTCTCTCGTTCATGGTGATCGAGATTGAATCTGAGCTTCCAGTTATCGGAATATAAAGCTGCAATTCAGATTCAAAGAATTTTAGCTGATCTTCACTATCCGAGCCGAGCCCCCAGCATCCCACGTAAGAGGGCGTAAAAAGTACCCGCGACATCGGCAAAGAGATACTTGTGCCAAGCGCCGCACCTAACATTGAATCACTCCAAAGTCCATCTAGAGTGTAAGCGAAACAGTAAAACGTACCGGACTCTGCACCCGGCGCATCTATCGCAATATTTAAAACGTAGTCAGATACCGGTGCGGTTAAAGTTACGCTCGCACTCCCACCAGTCTGAGGGGTCACCTCGACGCTTGCCGGTGCAAGTAAATTTGAACCTGGGTAAGCTGAAACCCGGTAAGTCCGTCCGCCGATAACAGGGATCGTGACTGGTCCATTTTCAGCCGAGATTGCCCCAAGGTAGCGATTTATGTCTGATGTATCAGCGATGGCAATCCAAGCGCCACCGAGTGCTGTACTGTTTGAGTCTTTTACTGAGACTTGAATCGAGGCATCAGTTTTATATAAGGTCACAACCGCTTGATTTCCTGATCCTGCGGTGGTTTGCACTGTCGCCAATTGGGTTGGCGCCAAATAGCTTCCGGCTGAGGTTTCAACCAGTCCGAAGATCGTGCTTCCTGAGCTAAAATAGGTATACAACCCATAACTTATCCCCGAAACTAAGGACAATTGCGCAGTGCCGCTAACAAAGGCTGATGAAGCATAGTGCGAAAACGAACTGGTAAGAGGACTTGCGTAGACACTCCCAGAAATATTCAATACCGTGCCATTTTGATCCTTTAAGGTCACAGTTAAAGTTGAATCAGTTGCCAAGGTTGTCAGGTTTAAGTTAGTCGAGGATGAAGCTGGTACCTGAACAGAGTCAATCTCCGTCGCATACCCCGCTAACCAGGCATTACAAGTGTAACTTCTATTCCCAACCAGATCGATTGTTGTACTGCTTTGCCCGGCAACAATTGTATCGGAGTACCAAAATTGAAAATCCGAATCATGGCAGGAAACTGAGGCAGTACTTCCGTTATTCACGGTAACAGGGTTATTTGATCCATCGACCAAAGCAACGGCCAAAGTGGAATCATGCGGATAGAAAATTAGATCTAGATTTTGAGTAGCACCGAATGCGACCGTTGCACTTGCAGGTTGCGCAAGTGAGTAACCATCAAACCCATAAGCGCTACACTGAATCTCTCCTGGCGTAGTTGAAATTGACACAGATGACGAGCCGTAAGACGGCTCAGCTTGGAAATACCCGTATTGTCCATCAATTCGATAGCAGTAAACGTAAGGGTATCCATTAGCCGGTACGATCAAACTGGAATTATCATCAGTAAAAAAACGTACATTTAAGGTCGAACCAAGTACGGTAAGTTCAAGATCTGCCCCAACAGAGCCGCTTGGCTCAGCATAGATATAGGTATAGTCGGAGAGAATTGCGCTAGAGCCACTGTATACGCAGCTATACACCGTTCCTCCGACGACATCGACTTGGGCCAATGTATCTCCGTCAGTGACGGAGGTTGAAAATGAGTAGTATCCATCGCTTGAATTACAAATCACCGAGCCGGATCCTCCGGCGGGTAATGCCAATGATGATCCATTTTGATCAACGAAACTTATATTTATCTGGCTATCTAATGTTGAGAAATGAAGAAATTTTGAGACGACATCACTTGGGTTAACACAGACAAAAACATCTTCCATCGGAGCCACTGAGCCAAAATTACCTCCGACTTGACAGGTGTAGCACTCACCTCCTACTAAATCGATTGAGACATTAGTGCTGTTTGCCGTTATGGTTTTGGAAATATTGTACACTCCGCTGTAATCTGAGCAGGTTACATTCCCGCCGTTTGTTACCGTCACTGGTGACCCGGAGCTATCGACAAATTCTATGTCAACTGTAGCATCGGGTGCTGTGAGGTAGATCGTCAAGTTACCAGTGCCACCATTTGGAATGTATGCCCATCCTGGCCCGGTCTGATAATAACTAATTCCGCTTACGTCACACCGATAATATTTATCTCCGGGTGCAACCACGATGTTCGTAGAGTAGTTTCCACTTGTAATCGATCCGCTAAAACTTGTGGTATAATCCTCGTCGATACAGGTGATATCAGCGGTCTCCCCACCAGGAACAAATAGTGAGCCATTATTCTGCGAATTTCTTAGGTCGACAAAGATAGTGCTTGCCGCGAATGCTGTCCCGAGCTGACCGAGTATAGTCGCAATAAGTAAAAAAGATCTCAGTACTTTTTGCTTCATCCTGCCCTAAGATTCGGGGAATGAGACTTCCCAACCCCCCACATCTTATATCGGCATTCTGCAGCACCCCTTGATGGAGAAAATCACTGTTAAATCAGTTATATAACGGGGATTTGATTTGCTGTGAGATACCTCACAATTACTCACCCTCCCGCGTTCACAATTCTTAGGTGAGATGGCAGCAGCAAAAAAACCGGCTCCCAAAGGAGCCGGACCAAGATCTTAAAAATGGTAAGTAGGACCGATTACTGAGCTGGAACTACTGCTACTCGACGATTAACAGCTCTCGCCCAATCTTCTTCTTCAGTCAAAACTGGCTGAGACTCTCCAAAAGTAACCGTCGATAACCTAGAAGCGTCGACTCCTAAACTGACCAACTCCTGACGAACAGCTTCAGCCCTGTTCATTCCAAGTTTCTCATTGTATTCGTTTGAGCCCTTGTAGTCAGCGTTCCCTTGCAAAACGATCTTCAAAGTAGAATCTTTTGCCAGGAGTTGCGCAATTTGATGGGCTCTTCCACGACCTAAGTCATTTAAGCCGTGCTTATCAAAATCGAAGTTGACATCAGGGAAATATACCTGACTGCCAGAGGAAACAGCGCTAGCTACCTCTGTGGATCCGCTTCCATCGGACGCAGGAGCGGTATCATAATTGAACGGCATCACTGAGCGACAATCCGGCGCACTATCATCAGCCGAGAAACACTCTGGTTGCCGGTAATCGTATGGCTCCCTAAAACCCATCACACTTCTTCGAGTTTCAGATGATGAAGCGAAATAACTAAACGGACGTGTAATTAACTCCCTCGTTAGCCACCCGATCGGATGAAGCACGTATGCGGCTAAACGAAGCGGGTGTTCCTCAGAGGCGCGGTAACGCGGAGCGGTATGGTAGGTGGCAAGACCGTTATCGTACGGTAACTGTTCCTGCGCTTGAACGCCGAAAGCAACAAAAGACAAAATGGTAAGCACTAATAACTTTTTCACAAGCCTCATAAATATTTCCTATGAAAATACTGATACGAAGGGATATCCTACCCTTCAGCAGCAATCGTATACAACGCAGGGGAACTTTAGTCCCAAAGATGGAAAACGGCAATTCCCAAACCGAATACTTCTGCGGGATAATGCCCCGAAAGTGCTATGAGAATTTTAGAATATCTGAGCAGATGGAACGCTATTTCAAAAGGGTTAACCAGAAGTAGGAAATTCTAAATTTGTTAACGATCTCGCAAAAATAGGAGATCATTCTCTCCCTCTTTCACGAGTTGCGGACTGTCACTGAATACATTTCTGCCACTTAAGGTACAACTCTGGCATCTAACTTTGCAGGGCACTGAGATTTTTAGAATGGCGTTAGAACAGTGCTCCAAGCGTTGTTCATTCTAGCTTTACATTTTCAATTTGAGTTTGTGGGGAGTCGATTTTGTGCCACGACTAAATCGAGTTAATAAAAATATCGTTACCGGAATAACACTTGGACTTTTTGCTCTGGGCACGAACTCCGTACTGAGTTTGGTGGCACATTCAAGTTCAGTTCCTTTTGGTAACATTTTTCTCTTCTTAAGCGCGGTTGCACTTGGGCCTTTGGGAGGGATCTGTTCTGTTGGTGCGGGAGTGATTCCGCAAACTGTGGTTGCTGGGGATCACGTCAGCGGACTGCGTCTAATAGTTCTCTGCCTAGCGCTGGGATATGCGGCTAAGTCTTACCCCAAAGTGCCGCCATTTATGGTTGCAACAACATTGTGGCTTCTAGTCTTTGCTCCCGTCTACTACTTACTCACGCGCTATTCCAGTCTTGCCCCGATTATCGGAGCAGAAAACATAATCTTTTCAGCACTGGTGGAAATAACGTTAACTTTGGTCAGCAGCGCCTTGCTTCTTAATGCAAACATTTGGTGCCTGCTCGCACGAACCCCAAGACATACCCCTTTTAGCTCCTTCATGATCCACACGCTAAGTTTGGTAAGCGTCCTAGCGGTGCTTGGAACTTTGATGACGACTGGCATGGTTAGAGGGAACGCCTTTGGCGCGCTCAAAATCGACACCGATTTGAACTTAGCTTGGCTTTCCGCGTTATTTGTCTCGATGTTATTGATTCCGGCTTGGTGCGGAAGTCGCTTAGCCAAAATTCTAACTAAAAATTTCCAAGAGTTTTTTGGGGCTGATTTAATGCTAACCGCAAAGTCAAAGAGCTTCTCCGGACTCTCCAGCGATCACTGGAGGAGGAAGGGCTCTCTCACTCCCACAGAAACCAACAACGCCGAAAATTGGCAAAGTGTAAACAGTTGGAGAAACGACGGAGAAACTGCAGAAAGCTTCCTTGAGCAAAACATGCAGGGAGTCTGCGCGATTCGTCACGGAGGAATTATCACCTTTGCGAATCGCTCATTTCCAAAGTTACTAGGGATCGACAAAGTCGATGTAACTAATCGCGCGTTGCACGAAATAGGTGTGGATCCGCAATTTTGCTCCGATCTAATCGCACTAGTGAATCGCACCGTAAGTAGTGGCTCGCAGCGCTCTGAATTAAAAATGAAACTGGAAGGCGGAAAACTATCTTTTTTTGACATCACCACTCAGCTTTCACAGAATAGCGGAGAGGAATCTGCAGAGTCTACCCCGCCCGCGGTGATTGTCACCTTGCGGGACATAACACGAAGACGCACAATTGAGGACCATCTACTTAATGCACAGCGGCTTGAATCGATTGGCACCTTGGTCTCTGGTCTAGTGCATGAGGTCAACAACGCTCTTACATCCGTAATTGGGAAAGCCAGCATAGCTCTGAAATCTCTTAGCAATCAGAAAACTGTCGGAGCTGCCCTCACCGAAATTTCCACAGTTGCCAAAGATGCCGGAAAGATGTTGCGTGAACTGCTGGAATTTGCTGAAACCGGCCCAAGCCACGTTGAAGATCTAGACCTCGGGAACGCAATAAAGGGGCGGATTGAGTTTCTAAGGAAGTTGGTGGGAGAAACCGTCGACATTGAATTTGAAGTGCCAAAGACGGTCTTAGGCGCTCGCTGTGATTCAAAGCTTTTAATGCAATCCTTAACTAACTTGGTCCTGAATGCCAAAGATGCATACGCGGAAGGCAGCGGAAAGATTGTAATTTCGGTCGACACCGAAGATGTCGATGAGGCAGTCTCGGCGTTGCATATGGGCGCAAAACCCGGAACATTCGTCCGCGTAAGGGTACGCGATTTTGGCCCGGGCATGAGCCGTGACATTTTTGCCAAGGCGTTTGACCCTATGTTCTCAACCAAGTCTGGAAATACGGGCCTTGGACTATCGATCGTATACGCCTCGATGCGCGCACAGGATGGATTCTTGACTGCTGAAAGCACACCCGGCAAGGGAACCACCGTGGCTCTCTATTTCCCATTGAGAATTCTCGACAAAGAGCAAACGGCCGAGAAGAGCAGCAACTCTGGAGCATACGCCAGTGATCTTCAAGACTTGCTCGGTAACAACGAACGGATTCTCGTTGTAGAAGATGAACCAACCGTCAGAGAATTAGTCGCATCGATGCTTTCAGAGCTTGGGTATAAAGTAACTAGCTGCTCCAACGGACCTGAAGCGATTGATGTTTCGAAAACTTCAGACTTTGATTTAGTATTAGTTGATATGATCATGCCAAAGATGCGCGTGAACCGCATCGAATCGATGGTAGACGTCTCTCAGCACACG
>CAZJXY010000132.1:0-8499 GCA_964549925.1 uncultured Bdellovibrionales bacterium
ATCTAGATCGAACCGATTCATCGCTGTTTTCGACCCCGCTTTCTTCAATAAACTCTTCTTCCGGATTTGCTGATTCCTCAGGTACCAACTCCTTTGCTTCTTTCATCTTCTTTGCGACGAGATCGGCCAATCTTATCGGCTCCTCTGCAGCATTGTCTTTAGGTTGAGCACCCTTCTCTTCTAATGCGGCTTCGACCATCGACTTTGGAGCGGCACTCTCAATTGGCGGAGTGACGGGTGGCTCCGGCTTGGTCGGTTCAAGTTCTTTCGCCTTTGCGACAACTTTTGCGGGAGCATCTTCCTTAGGTATGGTGAGATCCATCTCTTCTGCGTGGACCGGGTCGTGATGCATAGCACTTTCGGTTAATGGAGCAGAAGATACCTCTTGTATCGTAAGATCGAACTCTATTTTCTTCCCCTGCGAAGCAGAATTTGCTTGGACTGGCTCAGGTGCACTGACTTTTTCGGAAGCCATATGAGTGAGCGGATTGGCGAAGGGAGAAGGTGGCGCTGGCGACTCCTCTAACTCAAACGACAGTGAATTTGATGGTTCTGCCACTTTCGGCTCTGGAGCTGGCTTGGTCTCATTTTGCGGAGTGGAGGTAGAGGGGTCCTCTAACTCAAACTCCAAAGCTGCTAATTTTTCATCGTCGGACATTGAACTTTCCCCCCTAATATTTATCGGCTAACTCGTGGAGTTTGTTGAAGCTTTTTGGGGCAGAAATTCCAGGAAACTTTCTAAGCGAACCATCGAAAACTATTCAGGAAATTAGCGATTTATAGGAAATATTATGGCCAAGAGTCCGTTAAGCGAAATTCAGTCGGTTACAATCGATCAAAGCGATTATCCCGAGCGCCTGAAGCAGATTCATAACCCACCTCGGACGCTCTATTACCTCGGTGAGGATATAGGTAGGCTCAACCGTAGTCTCTGTGTTGCGGTTATAGGCTCCCGCAATGCCGACCGCTGCGGTGTGGATGTGGCCTTTGGAATATCGGCAGCTCTTGCGAACTGTTCGGTCTGTGTAGTTAGCGGACTAGCGCTAGGGATTGATGTCGCAGCGCATAACGGCGCGCTAAGCACCCAGTCTAAATTTCCAACTGTGGCTGTTTTGGGGAACGGACTCCCAGATCTTTTGCCGAAAACCAATCAACATGTGGGAGAGCAGGTTATACGCAATGGCGGGATAGTAATCAGTCAGTTTCCACCTGGGACACCACCATTTCCGCAAAACTTCTTAGATCGAAATCGGGTAATCTCCGGATTAGCTGCCGGTGTTGTGGTAGTGCAAGCGGGGGAGCGGAGCGGAGCCTTGGCTACGGCGAGATATGCTTTAGAGCAGGGCAGAGACGTATTTGCCATTCCGGGGAGTCCAAAGGATCCTAGATCCGCCGGTACAAATCAACTAATCAAAGAGGGCGCTTATTTAATTACGGATGCTAAAGAGTTGATTGAGCATTTCAGCCTTAAACCTGAGAAAATGGCGGACAAATCTGACGGGTTATCTGAAGGTCTAAACCCAGATTCTGCCGGGGCGCGACTAGTTGCTCTCTTGAGCCAAGAAGGAAGTGTGCATATAGATGAGCTTTATAGAAATTTCCCCGGTGGCGAGCTTGAAGCGATACTGTTTGAGTTAGAGCTGGCAGGGTTAGTGAAGAGGCTTCCTGGGAATTTCATTAGGGCTGGTTAAATCCAATCCTGATAGGGAGAGCGAAAAGATACGTATGCTTGGTTTCTTAAAGAAGTTGTTTACAAGTGACCCAGCTTCTTCCGCGAGTGTTGACTTGGCCGATCTCACTGCTCGGATGAGGTTGGCGAAGCTCGAGTGGCAAAAGCCGCTTTTCGAGCTTGCTTCGATTTATGGGGTTTCTAATTACACAGAATATGATCAGGTGATTTGGTTGCCCGAGAGTGATGCTCTATTTGGTGTTCCGCTTACTTTTTACCATCATTATAGACTCGCTCAGAAGCATCAGCTTCCACAGTGCTACTATGCAGATTTTAAATCTCCCGCTGGTGCCAGAAAAAATTTTAAGTTCATCCGTGAAAAGATAGAAGTGATGCTCGGTTCTGGGGTTGATGCTTCTACATCAAATTGTTTAACCAGACGCTGGGATTGTGCGCCGTTTTCAATTGAAGTTATGGTTTGGCCGCCAGAACTAAATTCTAAGTATAAGAACGTATTGAATCAAAAAGATCCAAGTAGAATCGGGATGGCATTAATTAAGGTCTCGGTGGTCGAACCACAACTCGTAGAGGATCCTGCTCTTCAGATGGTTTTAAAGCTCCCTGAAAAAGATCAAGTTTCTCTGGAATCAAAGTTTGACCGACATCTTGGTTGGATTACCGGGGAGAAAAATTGGGATGTAGCGAGAAATCCAAAGACGCTGAATGAATATATTCAACCTGGAAGTCACCTCGCTTGGCGTGACGGAACGTCCGGAAAATTCGGACTTTCCTCTAGGAAGTTTTCATTTATATTTGACAAAACCGAAGCCAAAGCTTTAGCCTTTTTTATCGCTGATCCAGCCAGGGGCTCTGGATATTCAACTTTGAGTGTGTTGTTGGGGACGGCCGAGGAGGGAAATGTAAGTCGTGTAACAATCGCCGCAGGGGATAGTAATGAAGATCTTTTAGCTCCCGCAAAATTCCTAGCTGAATTTTGGGGGATCGACTTTGTGCGTGAAGAGGGGCTGGATGATTAAGTTCAAGTTAATGCCGTGCACATGGCAGATTTAATCCTTTATTTTTAGTTAGTTAGCGCTGCTAAATGTTAGCGATTTCGTTCACTGCCCGCGCCTAAGACACTCTCAGCCCCAACTATCTCATAACTATTATTGAACGGGTGCTTGGGTGTGGTGTCAGTGGGGGTTTTTGCAAGATGCGCTTTTTAGCGTGGGTGTTACTGGGAGCTGTTTTCGGATTTTCTGCTTGTGACATTAGTGCGACGAGCGCTGATGACCTAGTACTCTCATCAAAAAATCAAGCTGAGGATAAGGACTCTGAGCCGGAGCGCGTGATCTATCCTCCGATTAGGCATTACGTAGTCGCTGATCGTGGTGAGACGTTAAAGATTTCAATTGACCCTCAGCAATACCTCTCAGAGCACTTTGGACTAGATTGGAAAAAATCTCTAGATTTAAGAGCGCGAACGAATGAGGCAAGCAAAGTTACAGAGCAGCAATTACGGGAACGGTACGCATCAACCCAGCACGATAAAGTAATGCCATGTGTCGAAGACAAGATCATTAAGCACAAATTCGGCAGGGTAAATAAATTAACCGGAGCTAACATTCTTTCGGATTATTTAATTTTAGCTCCCCAGGACGTACCAAAGGATCCGGTTGAAAAGTTCGGGGAGGGGGTAATGATGTTTGTTTATGACTTTGATGATCCAAGTTCGCCGGTCAGAGATATTACGCGGGGGTTAGGTGTGACCTGCTTGCCTTTTCGGCTGCGTGGTTCAAGTCAGGAAGTCACGCGCTACTTTGGAAAGGAAGCGCTGCAAAACTTCTGGCGTAAATCGGCAGAGAAAAAAAGGGGGAAAAGCCGTGAGTAGTCGTGAGCTAAGATTTAGATTCATATCGAATTTTGTGGCAGTAATTTTTGCGCTCTCAAGCTTCGCTCCTTATGTCGCAAAAGCCTGGGACAAAGACAAAGTTTGGTTTGAACAACAGCTTGCAGGGAATAATCCGACTCCTGGCACTAACGATCCAAATTCCTACTTGGGGAAAGTCGCGATAAAGGCGAATCAGATGTGGGATAGCAACAATGATAATCAACCCGACCCGGGATCCGCATCACTAACTACCGCGGGAAACTTAGGGGCCCGCAAATATTGGCAAGGAAACTTAAATCCAACCAACATCACATCAAGCTTACTAAATTATTTCGATGACATGGTCACAAACTTTACCCAAGACTTGGACGGGTGCTTAGATGCGGAAGTCGATATTGATTGGGGTTGGGATATTGATATTAATCTTGAATTATGGTGGCCAATTTATCAGGTACATACACACCCGATTTTCCAGAATCGATATGGGGACATTTTTCAAGTCATAAGCCTGGTTGCTAACATCTTTGGCGTGCAGTTATATCCGACTGCTATGGGGTTTCCGCAGCCATATCCTTTACTTTATGCCTTGGATGCGCACGCTTATGCGCCATACGTATCTCCAAGCGGTAATATGCCGGTTGTGATTCCGCCATTTGGCCCAAACTCAATCTTTCAGTACCTAATTCAACCGATGATGATGGGTCATGCCAAGTTTCAGATGGAACATGATCTTTTCACTAAATGGGGTCCGCTCGCAGGTGCGCTTACCGCCGTTGGATACGACACCTCGTGGATATTCCCTGATCCGGTCAATTATCCAATCCCTGCGGCTGACCCGAGCTTCCGATATAATTTCGATAACCCTTATAATTTAGAATTTTTATCGACTGCTAGTTCCGGAGTGATCCCATCCTTGAGCTCTAAGCAGCTGCGTTATTCTACCGCTGCAGTTTCAGGGCGACATCCGTTGGAGTTTAGTGTTCTCCCAACACTTTTTGCACTCGCCTGGCCGTTTATTCCGGTTTTAAACGCGATGATCTATATGCTGCCTAAGGATTGCCGCCCTCCGCCCCAGGTAACCTATCCTTGGGATAGCGATCGAATGGAGATGTTCTATTATACGCGCGATCCTTTCATCGGGAAGTTTACCTTCACAAACGACACGAATTTTCAAACTGATTATGATTATTGGCTCGAGGATCCGAAGGTCTGTACCGAATATAAAATGACAGATAGCAGTAAGCTTCCAAATATTCCTTATGATCAATTTGATTCATCGATTCCATTGCCGCTTCTGCCAAGTATTAATCTTCCGGATCTCTTGACTCCGCTCAGTCCAAACCAGGCATCCAATTATAACCGAATGTGTACGCCCAAAGTCGGTTCAAATGTGCCCTTTACTATTCACAATACCCCGCAGTCGGTCGAATTTCTTGCAGCCTTAACAAATATTGAGAAGGGGGCTAGATTATCGTATGCCTACTACAAACAATTCATCCAGAATAATCCAAACTTTGCTGCGTATTACACCTTTCGAATGATTGATGAGAGCAGTGACAAGATCCAGTTTACCTATCACGAAGATATCCCCCAACGGTGTTACAAATTCGGAGATCTGGGAGAGCTCTTTAATGGGGCGGATGCCATGGTAAAGAAGGGGGACTATGGCTTGTATAACGCTACTATTTGGCAATATCGAAAGTGTGACATTTCGTGGGGGCAAATCCTGCCGTTGATGATCATGTTCTCGATGCTCGGGCCGGTGATAGCAGCGCTATCGATCTTTGGATAAGGTATGCGATCTTTGGTGTGAGGAATTGTTGATGCGAGGTATCTTTCTAAATCTGATCTCACTCGGTTTTTGTGCTCTCCATCTTACCGAGGCACAATCACAGGAGACTTCTGACCGATCCGAAGTATTTAGAGAAGGTTACGTGCGTGAGCTAATGAAGCCTAGCGCGGAAGGGGAGCAAGCTGAGTCGCCTGCAGTCGATTCTCAGACAGACACTGCTACTATCGAGACGACTAACACCAAAGTGCCGAGTGGTACGAAGTTGTCGATCGAGAAGGTGACTATCGCTAGATCGCGTCTAACAGAGGAGAAGGCCGGGGTAAGGGTTAAGTCTATTGGGGCGATTTTGGCTTTAAGCAGTCGGGCAGGGGTTGAGCGCGATGTTGGAACAATCTCGGCTCTTGCTGATCGGCTCAGCATAGGAATTGGAAACGTGTTCTTTGTCCTAAGCGGAGTCCCGCAGCCAGAATTCAATCGCGATCTTTTAGATCCGTTGGGACAACGTGGAGCGTCAATTCGAGTTCGTTTTTCTCCACCAAGAGAGTATCGTTCGGTTAAAAAGGCTCCGGTATGGATCATCTCTACGGAGAAAGGCGACGTCTTACTTGAAGGCGCAGAACACCCCGAAGAATTTTTTAATTCTAAGGGTGAGTTTGTCGAGCCAGAAAGTTAAAGTATTGATCGCAAGTTGGATCCAGGAGTGCATACTCGTTCGCGCAGGCTGTTTGCCACGATCTCTCAGTCATTTCAGGGCTATCCGCGACCTTTCATGGCGCACATTTAGATAGGTAGTTTAGCCCACCCGGTTTGCTATAATGCAACTGAGTAGTGTTGCTATAGAGGAGTATTTTCAATGGGCTCAAGAGATTTATCAGATCATGGTCCCCGTACCTTTGACCTCACGCGCGGAGAGTTTATGTACAGACTGTTTGATGATGGGCATTACGGTATCGCTGGAGATAGGCGGTTTTTTGATAATGCCTCTTTCCCTGAAGGTGAGGTTAGCGCAGGACTATCGATTGATGAATCGAGCAGTGGATTTAAACTTGATCGGGAGTTATTAAGTCAACCTCGTAGGGGCGATCGCTTTGTAATACTGACCGAGGAACTCCCCGATCCGGTGACGATTGAAATCGATTTAATACAGGATGATCCAACTACTGATTTGCCATACTTTGAGGCCCATGGTCATTTGGTCCAAAATCGAGAGTCCACCCCCCGTATCGTCGAACGTCCGTTGATGATAGAAAAACACAAACGGGATGAGTTGATGCAAGCCATTTCTGATTTTGGACCAGTAGTCGGTCTTAATTTAGGTAAAGGTGAACTTACAGGCTCACTCAAGCGACTGAGAGAATCTCTATCTTCTGTGGTTCAGAGTCGCGATTCAGAGCTTGGTAAGCTCGGGAATAAAGCCCTGTAAGCGCTTAATGCGCGGGAGGCGGTAAATGGTACGGCGTGGGAGCGAAACAATCCGGATAATTTTGCCATACTTACCGAGCGCGCCAAAGATGCTCTGATGCAAATTTACAGAAGAGTTAACGCATCCTAGGATAAACTCCTAGGGGGGGAATTTATTGAGCCGGAAAGTTGAAGCTTTACTCGTTGGTCGGAGCAGCTTCCAGCTTTCTTCCACCTAGTTCTCTATCCAACAAAAATAACCCCTGGCCGTTTCCGCCAATTAATTTAAGCTGCTCAATAACACGCTGCGCGGTGCTTACTTCTTCAACTTGCTCAGTCAAAAACCACTGCAAAAAGGTGTGTGTGGTATTATCCCGCTCCTCAAGCGCTGCAGTCGCAATCTGATTTAATAGTTCCCAAATTTTCTTTTCGTGAGATAAGCCTTCCTCGAAAACTTCGATCAGTGATCCGAAGTTTTGCTTCGGTGATGAGACTGCCAACAACTTAACCGTCGCACCTTGATCAACCACATAACGGTAGATCTTTAGGGCATGCTGCATCTCCTCTTTAGCCTGAAGCTCTAGCCAGTGCCCACATCCATCCAGAGATTGAGCGCGGCAATAGGCAGCCATGGCAAAGTAGCTGTAGGCGGATTGTAGCTCTGCATTCATTTGATTATTCAGTTTCTCTTCCATTTTTACACTAAGCATACACAGTCCTCATTAGTTGATTTTCCCTGAAGTATAAGTTCGCTGCCATTTGAGTGCAACTGTACGCTCCAAACTGTTTGAATCGCCCTTATACTCGATCTATAGTTCGTTCCTATGTGTAAGCGTAAGCTTAAACCGCTCCAAGCTTTAAAGGTAATCGCCGCCTTACTCGCATTGTTCCATCCAATCACGCTTTTTGCGCTGCCTGAGGTGACTTTAGGTGTAAGCCTAGCTAAGAAGGGGAAGGTGTTTAATTTAGCCCTTAGCGCTATCGGTAGTGCCGATCACTGTTTCATAGCGCTGCTTGCTTCGCCAAAGAAAGGAAGGCTGGAGCTCTCTGAGCCGATCGGCACAACGGTTACATCGCTTGGATTTAGATCAAATTTTAGTGTTAATAAAATTACTCAGCTTGCTACGGAAGCGAAACGCAGAGTGCACTTTAGAGTGAAGTTAAGTTGTGTTGGAGAAGCGGGGGCGGAACTTTCGAATGTTGCTACAGTTACCTTGCCCAAATCCGCAGTTGGCGATGTTACAAACACCAAGTCTTGGATAAACGCACTTAAGACCCGACTGACTGTGCCGACCCTTAAACTTGTCAATCGCTTTTCAAATCTTACTTTTGAACAGCCAGTGGATCTTCAAGCTCCTGATGACGAAACTGATCGACTCTTTGTGGTAGAGCAGGCTGGAGTGATAAAAGTCTTTGAGAATACTCCTTCAGTCGCTACGACCGGAACGTTTCTCGATATATCCGCACGGGTTGAGACCGGTAGTAGTGAGCAGGGGCTGCTAGGTCTTGCATTTCACCCCGACTTTTCGAGTAATGGGTTTTTCTTCGTGCATTATGTGGAGAAAGATACCGATAAAATCGTAATTTCTCGGTTTCATGTAGATGATTCAACACCAAACTCCGCCGACTCCGGCAGTGAATTGGTATACTTAAAAGTCGATCACCCTTTTAAGAATCATAACGCTGGGCAGCTTACCTTCGGAACGGAGGGGAATCTGTATGTCGGGATGGGAGACGGGGGATGCG
>CAZJXY010000133.1:0-8499 GCA_964549925.1 uncultured Bdellovibrionales bacterium
CAATATTTACGCCGCGCTGCTTTAATGCGATCACATAGTCGATAGCTTGAATTGCATCAAAGACCGTGCCGCTCCCGCCGCTGGTCAGAAATTTAACAGAGACCAGCTTTACGCGCCAGTTTACACCAGTTCCGCCCACTCCGTTTCCACCCCTGGCACCAATGATGCCGGCTACGTGAGTCCCGTGGCCATTGTCGTCAAACGGGTCGCCGCTTTCGGCGATAGTGTTAGCGCCATAGATGTCATCTATGTAACCGTTTTGATCGTCATCTACACCATTTGAAGCGATCTCAAGCGAATTTCGCCAGAGATTATCCTGTAGGTCGGGGTGATTGTAGTCGACCCCCGAGTCAAGCACAGCCACGACAGCTCCATCAGAGCCAGTCGATATGTTCCAGGCCTCGGTTGAATCAAGATCATTCATCAAAGTACTTTGGCTGTCTTCAAGCCACCACTGTGACCCGAAAGATGGATCGTTAGGTATTAATTGAGGTCGGACTGTCTGGTTCCTTTCACAGTATTCAACTTCATCTCCATACTGAGCATAGATACTGTCGCAAGGATCATCAGTGGCTGGACTCGGAATCTCAGCAACCGAATTGCTGGTGTTTACGACGAGCAGACCTTCGCGAGACCTTCCCTTTGGGATCTTTTTGACGATGGTCCCCGTGGCATTAGATAGAGGTACCGAATTTTTGAAACGTACGATCACTTCCTGCTCAGCGTCGTCAGCCCGTGACTCACCGGGGCAAAGTGCAATGAATGTGGATGCCAAGATGAAAGCAATCGAGAACAGGCCGGATGGCAAGATATGCCAAAACTTATGCTTCGATGAGAAGCGGGAACCTAACACCTTATTTAAACCTTCCTTCTTCCGCACGGAGTGAAGACCGCAACACCGAACGGCAAATTAAACCTACTGCACTTACCTAACCTCAAAGGTTAGATAAGATAGATCGACCAAAACTATTTGTTATTACAGCCTAAAGAGCGAACTACGAAGGGTACTACTCTCTCCCCATTATGATGAGAGCAACCCGTGTGCCAGTTTCTCGCGTATCTAGATCTACGAAAGTTACCTATTGGGGAACTGACTTAGGAATTAGACTTTAACTCCTTGATTTTACTGCTAATTTCATCTTTAGGGGTGGTGGAACCTAGGGTTAACGCCTTTTCATACGCAATTAAAGCGTTCTGAACATCGTTGAGCATTTCGTATGCGGAGCCAAGTGTAATATAAGTGTCGCCATCGACTTTCTGTTGTAGGGCAGTTTTTGCAGCTCTAATCGCATCGGTTGGTTTTTTATTCGCCAAGTATATAGCAGCAAGGTTTGAAAGGGACTCGGTGTCCGCAGAATCTTGCTCAACCGCTCTCAAGTACATCTTTTCAGCCTCTGTAATCCTACTCATCAGTCCGTAGGCAGCTCCTAGTTTTTTAGCAACTTTCGGGTACTCGGGGTCAAGTTTAAGTGCCAGTTCATAATTTCGCACCGCTGCGGCAGGATTTTTTGCCGAGAAGTATGAGTCGGCCAGCCGTACGTACAGTCCAGCGTCTTTGTCGAATTTTTTGATGGTATCCTCGAGTAGGTGAATCGCGAGTTCATCCTTTTTGTTGGTTACATAAGCCCCAGCAAGGTTATAAACCGCAGTTAAGTTACTTGGATCAGCCGTTACCGCCTCACGAAAAAGATCCTCGGCGCTTTGAAAATCCTTTCTTTTTACTGCAGCGATCCCTTTTTCATTAGCTTCCGCGGAGCGCGGCTTGACAGTCGGTTCGGCTGAAGTCTTTGGCGCGGCAAAAGCGCTCGGGAGAGATAACTGTGATAGTACTACTAGCCCTATTAAGAGAATCTTTAGCTCTCGGGAAGATATTTGGCGTAACATTATAATTCCTTAAGTACTAAATTTTTCTTGAAAAAAAGTTCAAAGGACTATACCCAATCCCGCAACAATACAAAAGAAGATTGCAACGATACTTAGGCTCTGAATGAAATACTGTCTAGCCTGACGTAAACTGGGATTCTTGTTTGAGCTCAATTCTTCAGCCAATTCAACTCCCTGCTGGTGTACCTGGGGTCCTAGCGCAGTAGTAAGCAGTAAGAGCGTGTATAATCCGTGAATTTGGTGGATCATACAGAGAAATACTATCAAGACCGGACCTAAAAATATGAGCAGCATCTGTGCCTTGGCAATTCGGAGTAAGCGCTCTCTTCTCAGATTTTTACTAGCTTTACGACTGACTAACTCTTTATAATTACGGGCGTAAAGCGATCCGATCTCTGCCGCGACGAATAAACAGGCCGAACCGAGAGAAATAAGCGCAATGCTCCAAGTGATTTCACTGATCAGCACTACAAAACTAAGCAAACATAGTGCCGAAAATCTTATGCCAAGCAGGACACTCCGCAGCCCAAGCGCCTTTCGCCAGGTACACCAAGGTAAGCAAAATGAAGTAAGTAAAAAAATCCCGAGAACAACAAAACCCGGAGTCGAGACTTTAGCGCGGAAGAAGTGGAGACCTCCCAGCATAACTAGGGCCGAAAAAGTGAGCAGAATCAGGCGAAGAATCGTAGCGATTGATTGAGACGATCTGGACTTTCTCTTACTCTCAGATTTTTCACTCTGAAGGTGAGCGCCTGCCAGAAGATCATGCGCCATACTTGCGCAAATCGATACAGTCGCAACTTCAACAAGCACAGCCAGAAAAAGTTTAAGGTGTTGTGCTTCTAAAAAGGTAAATCGATCGGCAGCGCCCCATAGTGTTCCAACAAATAGCGGTAGTAGGTTGACTAAAAAGGCGAGGGTTTGAATCACACGGAATAAATTTAATACTTTCTTCGATTCCGATTATTTTCAGATCCAAGTACGCCGCCTGCGAGACCACCGCCGACTCCCCCGACTAAAGTTCCAACCGGGCCGGCTACGGCGCTTCCGATTACGGCACCAACGCCAGCTCCAATTACGGCGCCCTTCTCTTTAGAGCCAAGCTCTTCCCAGTGCGAGCAACCGCTAAATACCAATAAGATTGAGGCAATCAGGAAATTTTTAAACATAGGGTATCCATTGAGTTAACCTTTGTCTTATAGCGTCGATCGTTTGGTTGCTGCAAGCGCGATTAGCGATAAGGTTCAATTAGGTTTAAGACGCTTTTAAATCAGGGTCCCCTGGGCCATGAGAGGGGTGATTGAGTGGAACTAAAATTTGTTGACGCTATTTTTCCAGCTAATATACCTTTCAAATTCATCTTTAGTAAGATGATGCCGAGCATATTGGTCAGAAGCTGCGATTGCGATCTGGTGCGATTTGGAGGCACTTTTATTATGGAACTGTCTCATATCGACTTTCACCGTATTCTATTATTGACGGGATACTCAGAACGAATTGTTATCTCTTTGCGTTTCGGCGCCAAGACTCTGGATGGCGCCTCATATGCATAACTGCGATAACTATTATCTCATCTTTCGAATAACTATATATTACTCCATATGGAAATCCACTAAGTCTACATCTTCTTGTGTTCTTTGATAACGGATGCCACGCGTCGGGAAATTCACTTATTCGCTCCAGAGTTCTGCGAACTTCAGCAGCAAACTCAAATCTTAGTCCAACACTCTCTCGATTGTAATGGGCTACGGCTTCGAACAGTTCCTGGCGAGCAGGGGGCAAGGATAGTTAGTTTCAAGAGTCTTTCGCTGAATTAATCTGCTTCAATACTTGATCAGCTGGTTTGGCCTAAAGATCCCCAGATCTGTAAGACGCTAACCGATCTTCTGCCTCAGAAGCCCAAGCAGCGTCGATCTCGGATTGATTTTTGGTTTCAAATGTTCCAAACAATCTCTCAAGCAGCTCCGCACGATCGACCGGAGCCAAGCGTCGAGCCTGGTCGAATATATTTTTAAGTTTTGAGCCCTCATCTTCGGACATGCTTACATTATATCAATAGTATCTCTATTCGGCCAGACTCAAGAATTACCTTCTAACGGTTGATTATAAACCTCTGGGAATAATCCTCGAACCCGTTCTTTCTATAGAATGCATGAGATTCACTGCGGAAGTTACGACTATGTACAAAAATTCTCCCAGATTCAAGTTCCTCGGCCAAGGAGCGGATCTTACTAAGCAAGAGTGAACCATATCCTTTCCCTCGCTCCTCATCCAAAGTTACCATATCGTGAATTTGCAATTCTCGATAAAGCGTTGGATGCGGACAAGCGATCACACTTGCTATTGCTACAAGCTTACCAGACTTATCTACCCCTAGGAGTCGGTACCCTTCTCGCATCATTTGTTCACGATCAGCTAAGAATGAATCAGGTAAATTCGGCCTCAAGACTCTCAATGCCGGCTCAGCAAGTCTCCAATCATCACCTGAGATTAATTCTCGAGTGGTGGTTTCTAGACTTGCGTTGGGATTGGGCAAGGCAGAAAAATGCATAACAAAAATTCAAAGAGATAACGGCTAAATCACGAGTTTTGGGCTGAGTGTGGCGAAGACCAATATCTCGTGCATTATATTGTTATGTGCGTAACCCGTTGAGATAGTCATAGTCGTATTGACCCACTGGCTCAATTCCTTTGATATATTTGAGTTCCAAACCCTGAGTAGTCATTACCTTAAGCTCTGGTACTTGATCTTCCGCTCTACCCTGTTCCACAGTGTGCGCGTCAAGTATCTCTCGTCCGAGAACAAGTACAACTCCTTCCACTGAGGACGATTGCGTTTTGCGCCAGGCTTCGGATATCTGGCGATGTGAAAAGCCGGCTTCCAGGAACGGTCCAGAATGTTCCTCACAAAGACCACGGATCGTTATAGAGTAAGCGGTCTCACCCAGAAGATGATTGGCGAGGCCACACCCCAATTCAGTCAGGAAAAAATGAGCTTGCCCGCATCTTAGTGCGTATGCTTTTGCGCTACCTAGTGGATCCCAATCTACTAAATATTTGTACGGTTCAAATTTAGTTCCCTTAATCCCTTCCGCCGTTGGAACAATATAAATCAATCCGGACTGTTCAATTTCGTGATCGGGTGGTCCAGCCCAATCATAGCCTGGTGGTAACAAACCCATTCTTATTATCTCCCTGATCGCCTGTATGCTGGTGCCATGAAAACCAAGCGAAGTGGAAGCAAGATCAAGTCCTCGATCAAAGAGCTGGACAACTTTCGCTACTCGACTAGCCTGGATTTCAGTGGTTCCGGTGGGGCGTGAAGGGTTGAACATCGGCACTAAATCAAGATAGAGAAATGCATTTACAGAATTTGTCGGACCAATTGGCACATAACGTTAGAATCAAAAGTTTCGCGCCACTTGGAAATGCAATCAAGCTAGGGAGTTAAGGGCGCGAAATCTTTTTGGATTTAATTGTTATACGCTTTCCAGTATAATGTAACTATGGCTAAGGAAATACTAGAAACAATTCTCGAACTAAGTGTCTCTGAGCGCATTCAACTAGTTCAGGATATTTGGGATAGCATTGCTCAAGTCCCCCAGTCGCTTGAACTTGATGAAGAGCAGAAGGAAGAATTACGGTCACGACTTGCACATTATCGCGCTCATCCAGAAGATGGAATATCTTGGGATCAGCTTAAGCAAAAAATAGGCCTATAATTTTGGAAGTCCGATTCTCCTCAAAAGCTGCTACAGAGCTAGAAGCAGCTGCACTATGGTACGAGGAGCAAAAGCGCGGACTTGGCTCTGAGTTCATTCGAGCAGTTGATGTTGCTCTATCCAAGATTGGTCGCACTCCCATGATTTTTAACATTTCATTTGAAGATATGCGACGTTGTCTGTTGAAAAAATTTCCATTTGGAATTTTCTTTTCCGTCGAAGAAGATCATATCGTAGTAGTTTCAATTTTTCATCTTCGCAGGAATCCTAAACAACTCAAGAAACGTTGAGTTCTACTTGCTTTACAATTGAAAGTGAAACCATGAAACGTTCATGGTTTAAGGCAAAACCGTCAGATTTTTCTCGGTAAGCTCGAGTCGCTATGTGCCTCCAGGGCACATTTAACCTGTTGAAACGCGCAATTAACTCCGAGAACTGAAACATCGATGCGCAACTCATTCGGCCAGGGCTCTCGACTTTTAATTGCTTGATTTCGATTCCATGCTTCATCGATGTCTCGCCAGCCCTTGTTGCGCGATTCAATTCGTCTTTTCAATTCTGTATAATCAGACGTTACCAGTGAAAGTACTAATGAGTTAGTATCCGAGAATTTCCTGCGCAGTGTGTCGATGCGCCACTCTTGCAAGTCGTTCACAAAAACGTTGTGAAGCCCATGATCTAGATAGATGATTAGAATTTGTTGAAGAATTTTGAAACTCATTTCCTCTTCTTCGTCGCTCTTGCGCTCCCATTTCTTGTCCAAATGAAATTCTCTGATAAGTCCAAAGTCTATTACAGGACTGTGGTAATGCTCTCCTAATAACTCGCAAAGAGTCGTCTTGCCAATTCCGGGGGCTCCGTTAACCAAAATTAAGTCATATTTCATAAAGATACCGGCTTTGTTTAACGCACGGTTCCCGCTCAGGGATAAGAGTTAGCCTGAGCGATCACCACTTCCCACTGAATTGGTTTACCCCAATTAAGAGCGATTCCGTTAAGCAGAGATTTCTTCTCCTCCAAATCACCACTATAGCTATCAACCCCCTCCACTAAATAGCGAGTTTGGTACCCCCTAAAGGTTAGCTCTTGGGCAGTACACAAAACACAGCAGTCTAAGGTTAGTCCAAACAGTACAATTTCGTGTTCACCTGGGTTCCCAAGCATTTTGAGAAACCAATCAGATAGCTCTGTCGGGGCCTGTCGCGGAAGACCAGGATCATTATTCGGATCTCCGGCATTGTCGCGCGTCCATAGAGGGGAGTTCATACACTTTACCCATACGGGTGCTTCCTTCACCTCATCCGGAACGTCAGAGATGTATCCATCTGTTCCCGGTACGCAACACTGGTAGTCATCACCCGGACGAGGCAGTCTATAATCCGAAATTATCTCAGCTGTTCTGGTTGACGAGCGAATGAGATGTGGAATAAGTGATTTAACAATGAACCTAGTACAAGATCTCGATCGGTAACACTGACCGCCTTCTCTAGAAAAATCTCGTTGAAAATCGACAGATAGAAACTTCATTAAAATTCATCTAGCCTTAGCGTATAACGTTAGCGTGTCGATTTTCGAGCGCAGCAAGAAATATCAACCACGTAATTGTTATACTTTCACAAAACTGAATCAAGGCAATTGTTGAAGCTGCTCTTGCAAAACTGGAACGATATCCGGGCTGTGCTTGTCAGCCACCTTAATACAAAGACGAGCCGCAAATTGAATTTCAGGATTTTGCCAGTCTAACTCTTTTAGGGTGCCATCAAGCGCATGTCGATGAACATCAAGGGCTAGAGTACGACGTGCATTGATAATATCTAACAATGACGAATCGGTAGGCAGTCCCAAATGCCCGCAAGATCGCTGACGAGCAGACTCTTCAATTTCAGACCACTTAGCTGAATCAGTCGGAAGCCCATTGCGGAGAGCTTTTTGTGCACGAAAATTGTCGCTGGCGATATCATCGATGGCAAATCGCTCAACTTCAAAGTCTCTTGCCGACTCCGGCGGTAAGGCCAATTTGACACTGGCCTGTTTCGCAATACCCCGTGCATACTCTCCCAGTTCAAGTCTTTCCATCGCATCCCTAAAATCGGCGGCGATACCTTCCATTGTACCGGGATTTCGTCTGGAAAACATATCTTCTGGCATACAGCTTACGTTATGGCTGAAGAGTGCAGAAGCGTGCTTTAAGTGTGAAAACTCGAAAGTATAACGTGCTGTGCCAATTTGCGACTGTAAGGGGCGCTAAATTGGGCACGATTGATTATGTCTCCAAGCAACTTTTCCCGATATTCGGCGAATAGTATTAAGGAGGACTAACAAATGAATAACAGTGTAGCTGATATAGCGTTGCAAGTTGAAGGACTTATTTACCTCGTGAGAGGTCATAAGGTAATGCTGGATCAGGACCTGGCGAGCCTATACCAAGTCGAAACCCGCATTTTGACTAGAGCCGTTCGCCGTAACATTGATCGATTCCCGATCGACTTCATGTTTGAGTTGTCAAATCAGGAGCTTAGCGCTTTGAGATCCCAAATTGGGATCTCAAAGGTAGGCCGCGGAGGCCGCCGCTACGTAGCTATGGCATTCAGCGAGCAAGGGGTAGCCATGCTCTCGACAGTGCTGCGAAGTAAGCGCGCTGTTCATGTAAATATTGAGATCATGAGAACCTTCGTGAAATTACGTTCTCTGATCCTTTCCCATGAAAATCTCGCTCGGAAACTCGCTGCTCTTGAACAACGATACGACCACCAGTTCAAGATTGTGTTTGACGCAATACGTGAGATTATGCAGCCCAACAATCCACCGAGAAGGCGGCGTATTGGCTTTCGGCAGGAGACATAATGTATAGGGATAAGCCGATGCCTGATAAAAAGTGAGCACCGAAGACTGA
>CAZJXY010000134.1:0-8475 GCA_964549925.1 uncultured Bdellovibrionales bacterium
TCTCAATCAATATCCTTGTTGCGCGCCTACTGCCAATATATGTGGCAGATAACCAAATTCGCCTCACGTGGCGTAATCATGAGTACACTTGCTTCGACTCCCAACGCAGCGGCATTACTCTGGAACATGTTTGAGATTAAGTTCAATCCGAAGCTCGCCTCCACCCGAGAATCTAGAAATGCCCGATTTGCGACGTCACTCGCAGCTTACAAAGATTCCTTGAGAGATGTCCCGGATATCACTCAAGATCGAATACTTCGCGTCCTGGCAAACATACTCGAATCTACTGTGCGAACTAATTTCTATGAGCAGCTGCCATACATAAGCTTTAAGCTTCGCTCCGAAGCGATTGAAATCATGGGAAAACCAAAGCCTCTATTTGAGATCTTTGTGAGTTCCCCACGAGTTGAGGGGATCCACCTTCGTGGCGGCATGGTCGCCCGCGGAGGCTTGCGCTGGAGTGAGAGACGGGAGGATTACCGCCAGGAGATCCTAGGCTTGATGAAGACCCAGGTAGCCAAGAATGCCTTGATTGTTCCAACTGGGGCCAAGGGCGGATTCATTGTTAAGCAACCGCCGCCGGACCCGAAGGACATGCCAGGTGCTGTCGAAGACGCTTACCGCGAATTCATACGAGCGCTGCTTTCGGTTACCGATAATCGGATCGAGGATAAAATTGTTCATCCGCCGAATTTAATCGTCTATGACGAACCCGATCCTTATTTTGTCGTTGCGGCCGATAAAGGCACTGCGAAATTTAGCGACGTTGCAAACGAGATTGCTACCAAGGAATTTCACTTCTGGCTGGGAGATGCCTTCGCCTCAGGTGGTTCGAACGGTTATGACCATAAGCTTTACGGCATTACCGCCCGTGGCGCCTGGGAGTGTGTAAGGAGACACTTCTCAGATATCGGCATCGATCAAAGTAAGCCGTTTCGAGTTATCGGTATCGGTGACATGGCCGGCGATGTTTTTGGAAACGGCTTATTAGGCTCGGATAATATCAAACTTTTGGCCGCCTTCAATCACGAGCATATTTTCATTGATCCCGACCCCGACCCGAAGCGCTCGTTTGCTGAGAGAGAGCGCATCTTCAAACTCCCGCGATCAAAATGGAGCGATTACAATAGCTCGCTAATTAGCAAAGGGGGCGGAATATTTAATCGCTTGGAGAAGGAGATTCGAATTACCCCAGAAATGCGCAAAGCTCTTTCGATTACTGATGGGCAGCCTGACGTAGTAAACGGCGAACAACTGATCACCTTAATCTTAAAAGCCGATTGTGAGCTTCTTTGGAACGGCGGAATAGGAACCTATGTTAAGGCGCAGAGCGAAGCGCATGCGGTAGTAAATGATGGAACAAATGATGCGGTGAGAATTGATGCCAAGGAGCTCCGCGCCAAAGTAGTCGGAGAAGGCGGCAATCTAGGTTTAACTCAACTGGCGCGGATCGAGTACGATCAGAATGGTGGTCGGGTTAATACCGACGCGATTGACAACTCCGGCGGAGTTGACCTTTCGGACCACGAAGTGAATTACAAGTTGCTATTTTTACGATTGGTCAGGAATGGCAAGCTCACACTTGAAGAGCGCAATAAGGTTCTTAAGGAGATGGCTGAGGAAGCATGCCAGATGGTATTGCGCGACAACTATTCCCACGCTTTGCTTATTAGTCTTGCCAAGGCTCGCTCAATTCGACGGATGGATAATTTCAAAAATCTAATTCGTGAACTATCGCGAAAGGGATATATTGACCGAACACTTTCTCATCTCCCAGACGATGAGGAGCTCGGGAAGAGGGCCAATAGGAAGCTTCCGTTAACGCGTCCGGAGCTGGCTCTGTTGGTCTCTGCCGTGAAAATGTGGCTGAAAGACCAGCTGCGTGAGACTAATTTCCCCTCCGATCAGCTGCTTCGCGGATATCTATTATCTTATTTTCCTGAAACACTGCGAAAGCGCTTCGAAGCGGAAATTCTGGAGCACCCACTGGCACGCGAAATTATCATAACCCAGATTGTAAACAACGTAGTCGATTTAGCGGGAGTAACATTTATTCACCGAACTTCTTTAAACCTTTCGGTTTCCCCGCTTTCCGTTTTGAAGAGCTACTTAGCTGCGTCTTTGCTGCTTGATGTTGAAATGATCCGCTCTGAGCTGAGAAAAGTTGATGGCAAGGTGGACAATAAGACTTTCCTTGACTTACTCCAGCTTCTCAATCGTGCAGTCGGTGAGTTAACCGTTTGGTTCGTAAACCATCACGGAGCGGAGTCCACGCTGCATGAGGTTGTTGATCTATACAAACAACCGCTTGACCAAGTTTCCGGTGAGGTCGAAAAACTTCTGCCAGATTCTCTGATGCGTGAGTTCACTGCGCGACTGAGTGAAGCAAGCAAGGCAGGAATCTCGGAGCTGAGTGCCAAGCAACTGGCCTTGTGTAGCGTGATCTTGCCTCTTTTTGGAATACTTTGGTCAGCTAGAGCTTCAAAAAAACAATGCTTGGATATTGCCCCAGTCTATTTTGCAGTAATTGAGGATCTTGGGGTTCAAAAAGTCTTAGATCGTGAGCAACTTATAGAGACAACCAACCAATGGGAGAGCGAGCTTTTATTTACTTCGCTTACCGATATTCGACGTGGCATTTCAAAGCTAGTCACAGCTAGCCTAAACCTCGCTCCGACTGACGTAAGTAAAGTATTCGACTCGCGTCCCGAGACTGCGAGATTAAAACACTTCGTGCGAGAAATTAGAGACCAAGTGCCTTCGGTCACTGCGGTTGCAGTGATAGCAAGGCAGATTGGTCTGTGCGTGAATTAGTGAGTAGAAAATCTACTGCGCCTCGCTACCGCAGTCAGTCTGCTTCAAATCGGCGATTAGATCTTTGATTGCTGTTACAAGACCGTCACCCAAAGCAGCCTTCAACTTTTTACTGCCAATGAATGCAGCGCGATGAGACGTAAGGCAGCCTTTGCGCGCACCTTTGCTCCCCTTGGAACAACATGCCGCCTCAACATTTGCCTGAACGTCTGAGAGTGATACTACGCGATCGCCCGCAGTGCAGTCTGGGTAGGTTGCAGCACAGGTATCATATAGAGGTGTCAACACAGGTATCAAATGCGGCTTCGTCACAAGCTTGAGCTGATGCGCTCTGGGCGATAGAGAGAACTAAGCCAACCACTAAGATAAAGAGCAGTTGCTTTTTCATATCGCTATGACTCCCGAGAGATTGTTAAATAGGGTCAAATATTGACACATCCGTGGTCAGATTCCAATGGGCATTTCGCACAACACTCTCGTAGGTCTCTTTGCAGTAATAACCTGGGGGGTTGCCATACCCGCGACGCGTTTTTTTGAAGAGCAAATTGGGATCCTAGCTTGGCTAGGAGTAGCGTTCGGGTCGATGGGTCTACTCGGGTTTTTTAGAAACTTGTGTTTCTACGACTCGGTCTTGCCGCCCAAATTATTTAAGGAACCTACTTTTTATTTGCGCTGGCTCTCTTTTGTCACACACGAGGGGTGCCTTTTTGCGGCGGTAGGCCTGGTCCAGAAGAATAACGTACCGTTTGTGATCTTAATCAATTACCTATGGCCCAGCGCGGTACTGATTTGTTCCGTTTTGCTAGCTGGACAGGCCGTCACCCGCTGGTGGGCCTTTATACTTGGGACTTTGATTGTAATTTTAAGTATGGCCTACGAGATTCTCGGCTCGCTGGATATTGATTCAGAGATGTTCAAGCAGCCCTTGGACCGGACCGCTTACTTCCTAGCATTCGTAGGGGCGATCGCTTGGGGGCTTTATTCTGCGATCTCCCGTCGAGCGGGCGATCGCGCCGGCGGAAGTATAGCTATTCCGGTATTTCAATTAACTTTGGGTCTGGCTTTAATCTTGACGGCTCATCCCCATTTCGCCCATGAGTGGGGGCTCAAAGGAATAGAAAACCTGGTGCTCGGAATATACTGCGCGATCCTATTTGTTTCCTTCCTTTGCTGGGACATCGGAGTAAGGAAGGGCAACATTGTAATCTTGAGCCTTTGTGCCGATTTTATACCGTGGCTTTCACTTATTTCGGCTACGATTTTGCTCGGTGTCAAAATCGAATATCACACAATAATTTCAGCGATTTGCCTCGTTTTTGGAGGTCTAATCACGCGACTTGGCACACTTCCCAGAAAATTTTTAGCCACTCAATCTTAAGACCTGTATCCCCCGGTCGATACCCAAGTGGCGCAAGAAGATTTTGCGCTGATCAAATAACTTAATCCTAAGGAGGGGATTATGAGTTCCAAGGTTGGAGAATTCAACATCAAGTCTGTGCTAAATCAAGCCCTTGGTACACAGAAAAAAGACACAGCAGAAGTAAAACCACCAAGTGTATCTCCCGGAAGTATCACTAAAATAGCAGAAGTCTCAAGTAATCGTGGGGCAGACGACGCTGTTCGAGTTACTTTGAGCACTAAACCAGATAGCGAGCCACGCTCGGTCGATATTCGGGAATTCGCACGACAACGCGGCAAAGCGAGCGAGGTTGCCGTACGAAATCGTGAAATTGAAGGAAGTGAGGGACCAGGCCAGAATTCTGGCAGGACATTAAGCGGTACGTACGGTGGCGGAAAATTTCAGTTCAACGGAAGTAACCTTGGCGGAGAATATTTCCGCCGAGAAGACGGAAGACTCGGGTTTACAATTGGAGAGGACAAACGCTTTGAAGGTGTAGTGCAAGACGGCGTAACTTATATTAAAGACACAAAATCTGGAAAAGTTTACGCTGGCGAGCTAAGCGTTGGAAATGGAGAATTCAAGATTTCAAATCTTCATGAGATCGATCCGGCTATCTTAGAGAAGAATGCCGAAGGCGAGTAAGTAAGTACGCCTATGCTACTCCATAAAGATCGGTTAATGATCTAATCTTTGCAGCGGTTCCAGCACTTGGAACCGCGCGAGTTTTTTCCATGATTTCCTTGGTCGGTCGCGCACCCTGAAAAATCTGGGTGTACTGGGCATGGGTGAATTGATAGGCGCTTTCCCCTTCGCCTCCATAATAATAGCGCTTACCATTCAGATATAACGGTGAAAATAGTTCGCTCACCTTAGCCTCAGGTGACTCCCCGTCCTGCAAGATCTCTCTTTTACCATCGACTATCGCTAGCCTGGTGCACCCAGGATAGGAGATCTTTCCTGGGCTACTTGAAAACTTCATAGTCGACCGTAGTTCCCCTAGCTCGTCAGTGTACTCTGACAGCTTAAAACCGGTTGAAGCATCGCTGCGTGAGGTCTTTTCACTAATCAATAGTCCTCCGGCCCCATACATTACACGCCTTTTTGCGCTATTCCCGAACTCTCGCTCTATCATCTGCTCTATCTCTCGTATCTCATCCAAGCTATCTATTCCTTCGACAACTAGCCTATCTTTGAGTGGATCGGTAAGCCCTAGGCCATTTGTTTTGCCCAAGTAGTACCGCACCTGATCCTTAATATCTCCACTGTCTAACCGCACCCAGATCTTCTTATCGGTGTCGCGGTATTCATTTTTCAATTTTAAAGCCAAATCTATCCCCTGATAGCTCTCCACTAAGTCGATCAATAGGCTCACTGCCGGAAGGCGTTCGATTGCATGCCGAAACGCCGCCTCCTCGGATTTAAAAGCCTGCACATATCGATGCCCCATCGTTCCGGCGTCAGTTAGCCCGAATAGACCAGGACCAGCGTCATCACTGGTTAGATGAAATCCACCTCCAAGATTCATCGCCCGAAGCGCAAGATAGTGTTGATTATCATCAATTGCCCCGCGCTTTCCAACTTCTACAAATCGATCGGGGCTTTGAATTATCTCTCTTAATTCATGCGCCCTGGTTGCCACCATCGAAGCATAGAAAATTCTGTGAAAGATGGGCTCGAAGTGGGCAATTAATTCCACAGGTCCGCTGACTGTAAGAAGCGGCTCTCCGGGAAGAACAACACTCCCGTCTCTGACTCCATGAATCTCAAAAGGCAGCCTTCCATCACACTCCTCGACAACATATCTCCACATCTCGGCGTTAAAATTAGGATTGGCTGTGCGCTTATAGTATTCCTCAGCAAAGGCGAGTTCCTCCTTGGAGATCTTAATCGATAGCAGTTGATCGAGCATCTCCTCCACCCCACAAACGACAATATAGTTAAACGGCGAACGACGCATTTGTAGAGTTAAAGTACCTTCGCCACCCAGTAACTTCAATTTCTCGGCCTCATCAGGCGCCACTTCCCACTCTCGATCGGTCAAGAGAGTCGCCATCGTTCGATTGTAGGTATCGGTATTGGTAATCCGATTTCGCAGCATCAATTCGCGCTTAAAGTATTGCGGCAAAGATTCGAACTCGTCGTATGAAATCTGTGGAAAAGAGAGAAGCTTTTCTATCCTTGTTCCAAGCGGGGTCTCTATTACCTCGGCTAAATTCTGTCTCTCGGGCTGTTCAACCGGAGTCTGTAGCTTGCCTCCAGTGCTGCTTTCGACTCTTTGTTCCATCAAACTCAAACTCCTTTGCTTGTCACAGATCGGACAATGCGTGCGTGATGCATATATATTACATGCTAGTGGCAATTATAGTCAATGAATTTAAACTAGACTAATAGACGGCTAGGACGATTTCGTCATTTAAGGTCGTTATATTAAGTCGTTAGCTGCCTTAACTGTGGTCATATGCAGCCATACCGCTGCGCCCTTTATCTATTTGCGTAGCACATACATATTGGTTTATACTTGCATTACACATATATATGGAGGTGGCAAGAGTGGCAAAAGCATCAATCAATCAAGGTCAGACAGGAGTGGGGCAAGAGTTAACTATGCCAGATCCCCTTTCATATCTGGCTGGGGATCGGAGGATCGAAGTTAACCTGACCCAAGCGGCAGAAGCGGTAAGTCAAAATCTAATCGTCTCCTCTAAAAGCTACAAGGTAGCGGTTGCACAGATTGCTACGTACCCCGGACAAATTGAGTTAAACACAGAGAAGATCATCGCCTCGATCAATGAGGCCAAGCGGCATGGAGCTGAGCTCGTTGTATTCCCAGAGCTTACCATCCCTGCTTATGGGGCACTCGATAACTTATTCGACAAGACTTATGTACATAATAATGTACTGGCGCTTGAAAAGATCCGCCAAACAACAGACGGTATCACAGCCATCGTCGGATTTGCCCGCCCTGAAGTCGGAGCGACACTTCCGGGAGGTCGTCCGCTACTCTATAACTCAGCCGCAATTATTCGGGATGGAGAAATTGTCGCCTTTCAGGACAAGTCTCTCCTACCGATTTACGACATCTTCGACGAAGCCAGATATTTTGCTCCAGGAAGTAAGAGGCAAGTCGTTGAAGTCGGAGGGATCAAACTTGGAATCGAGATCTGTGAGGACCTTTGGTCGAAGGGATACTCCTGCGATCCTACTGGGGAGCTAGCCGCCCAGGGCGCTGAGCTAATTGTAAGTCTAAATGCATCTCCTTTTAACTTAGGAAAACTCCCTGTTCGGGTGGACTTAGTGCGAGATGCGACTACCAAACATGATCTGCCATTTATCTATGCGAACCTAGTCGGCTGCTATGATGGATATGAGGGCGAAGTTGTATTCGACGGAAGAAGCATCGTTATGGGGTCCGGAGGAAAACTGCTCAACCTTGGAAAGGGCTTTAAAGAGGAACTGATCATAAATGAGATTCACTCGCCTAAGGAGCTAGTGCTACCTGAAGTAGAGGAGATCGCAGATCTTCATGACGCTTTGGTACTCGGAATCAGAGATTGGTTTTATCGAGCAGGGTTGGCCCGAGGTTCCGAGCCGAAAATGGCGATTCTTGGAATAAGCGGAGGTATTGATTCTGCTGTGGTTGCAGCGCTGGCTACTGAAGCGCTCGGACCAGAGCGGGTCCTAACGGTTTCAATGCCAACTCGCTATAACTCGGAAGACACAAAAAGTGATGCGCAGCGCACGGCAGAGGCCTTGGGAACCAAGTTCAAAGTCCAACCGATTCAACGCTGCGTCGATACCTTCCTTGAAGAAGTTCGTAAGGATCCTGAACTTGCTGAAAAACCTGAGGACGTTTCAGAAGAAAACGTTCAGGCAAGAGAGCGGATGAAAGTACTATTTTACTACGCCAATAAGCTCGGCGGGGTTGTATTAAATACCGGGAATAAGACCGAACTAGCGCTAGATAATTTCACCATGTACGGGGACTCCTGTGGTTTTTTATCAGTCCTCGGTGATGTCGAAAAAGATCGAGTCTACGCGCTTGCCCGATACATTAACCAACGCTTCGGTAAAGAAGTTATTCCGGAGAGCACCATAAATCGAGTTCCAAGTGCTGAGCTCAAAGAAGGTCAGGCCGACTCGCACGTCATGGGCGCCGCCCCACAACTCATTTCACCGGTCACCCGAGCACTGGTCGAGGAACATCTCTCGCGGAGTGAGCTACGGGAACGATTCAAGGACGAGTTTTCTGAGGCGGTCTT
>CAZJXY010000135.1:0-8467 GCA_964549925.1 uncultured Bdellovibrionales bacterium
GGGATAGTCTACGTCTATTTTATTTATGGGATGCACTTTTGCCTAAACGTAGTCACGGAGGATTCCGGAGTCGGAGCAGCGGTACTGATTCGAGCGATCGAACCGATCAAGGGACTAGAGACGATGAGGCGGCGAAGGCATGGCGCTACGGGATTCTCTCTAACCAACGGGCCGGGAAAGGTCGCTGAGGCGCTCGGGGTAAATCTCTTAATGTTAGGAGAGGATCTTCTCGATTCAAAATTAATTAAACTTCTTCCGCGACCTAAAAGAATAACTAAAGCCATGATTGCAGAGTCACTTCGAGTTGGAATCACCAAGGGGAAAGATCTTCGATTGAGGTTTTACCTTAAAGGCAACCCTTGGGTAAGCCGGAGGTGAGGTCGGAGCAGCTTAGAACTACGAGTTATTCAAGTAGGCTTAAGACTGAGCACTCGGGGGTAAGGCCGGAACACCAAACTGCTGTCCCATTGCGTACTGCCCAGGCTTAGTTGTTGCAAATACAGTCGAGGCTCCGTCTCTTACTTCAAGCGCAGCGCTTCCGCCTTGATCGACTAAATATTTCCCGATGGTCTCAAGCGTCTTTACTCGATCAGCGTCGGATGGCTTGGCACCGGAAAATTCCACCAATACGGCAAAGTCCTTTAGGGGATATTTTCCTACCATCGCCCCGGTCACCTCACCCAAGGCAATGTCGACTCGGACATAGTAGTAAGGACGCGGGCCAGTGTTTCGGCCTAGAAACTTAACCGGGCTCTCAACCTTAATCTCGTTGCTAGTAGTTTCTTCAACTGGGGCTGGGACTGCTACGGGCTGATCCGCTGGGGAAACTGGGGCCTGAGCTTGCACTTCAACGGTCGGAGTTAAATTCTCCTCCTTGGCGGCCGGCTCTACTACTTCCATCTCGATTTCTTCTACAATCTCTAGCGGCGTAGGTTCTTCAACCGGCGGCATAACCTCTTCCACGAATTCTACGTCGTCTGGAAGCTCAGCTAATATTGGCTCGGTAGAACCTTACGATTTCCATTGTGGTTAAGAGTGATGCCACCCGTTACCTCACCACCTGCGCTTTTCCTGATTGCTGCTACTAAGGAAACCTCAAAGCCAGATCCAAGATACAAATCGAATGGATCAGTTAACTCTACCTCGAGAGCATCGGACGGACTAAATCCCATATCAGCAAGACTAGGAGGAAAGAAGGAGATGATATCTTTGGGTCTAATGTTTTGCGACGAGCCGGTTATATCCAACTTGAGTCGACTGCCTGAGTCAGTCTTTTCGAGTTGCCTGCTAGAATAGACAGTAGGAGGGGAAACATCAGAGGGATCGGGGCTCAACGACATAGACTATTACTCCAAACAACAAAGCCAAGGTCTCCCTCGACTTCACACACACTTACATGCCCAGGGGGAAATTATCTCCCCGAACACCACCAATGGCCGGAAACGTAGCACGAGGCCAAGGCTAAATCCAGCGCATAGAATGCTCAAAGAAAAAAGGCCTGATGCAAGAGCATCAAGCCATTCTCTAAAGCCATCTCCTATCAACTGACGATAGCGGTATCTCTCAGAGAGTTTTAGCTCTGCTTAATCCCCTCAATTTCTATCTCGATTGAGACTTCCTCTCCAACAACCAAGCCACCAGCTTCTAAGACTTTATTCCAAGTTAGACCAAAATCTTTGCGGCTTAACTTCGCCACGGCTGAAAATCCGGCGCGATCATTTCCCCAAGGATCCTTTACGGTTCCATGTGAAGTCACATCCAGCACTATAGGCTTAGTCACTCCCCGAATTGTAATATCACCATGGAGTTTGAAACCTTCTCTTGTAGCATCTGTGATCTTTGTACTGGTAAATTTCATCTCAGGAAATTTAACCACATCAAAAAAGTCGGGGCTGCGCAGATGGTCGTCTCGTTTGGTCTGACGGGTGTCTATGCTTTTTACCCCGATTGAGGCTTGGGCCTTTGATTGATCGACCTTCTCTGGGTCGTAGGTGAATTCTCCATCAAACTCAACAAATTTCCCAGAGACGCTCGAGATCCCAAGATGTCCTATCTTAAAACCAACGGTGCTGTGGTCTCGATCGATCTTATAATTCGCAGCAAAGGCAGAAGACGAGATGATTAAGATTGAAACTAAAAGCAAACTCATTTTTTTCATACGCAATTCCCTATTTTCTGATTTAAAAACCGAGGCAGTGTTAACCTGCTGCTCAAAAGAGCGCAACGGGGTGGGGTCTTTCGACCCCACTTACCTTAACTAACAGCAACCACAGGAGTTTCCTTTCTTCTCCTCTGGCTTAGCTGCGCTAGCGTCCTTTGTCGTACTACAAGAGGATTTAGGGGCAACCTCTATTTTAACCCCTTTATCCGTCTTTTCGACGTTTAGCTCAACTTTATCATTACCTGAGCAGCAATTTTCACTCATATATTCTCCTATTGTTTTAAAATTATCGAACTATTTCGATAAAAAAAGTTAAATATTGTTTTAAAGTTTCAAAAAGTTTCTGACTAAATTCACAGCTTCTTCATTTACCTCGCAAAGGTAAGACTGGCCTTTACGGGTAGCTTTTATCAATCCTGCGTCTTGAAGTTCATTAAAATGGTGAGAGATCGTAGAGCGGCAGAGGTTCATACATCCACAGGCTTTGCTAAAAGCTTTCTCCATCTTCTTTTCACATTCTTTGGAGGACTTCTTTGCGCCGGATTTACCCTCTCCGCCACAACCCTTATAAATCATTAAAAACAAGGAGAGCCGCTGCTCGTTAGAAAGGGCTTTAAAAATCTTAGGCAGGCTTAAATTCGATTGTTTCATATTATTCGAACATTCTAACCATCGGATTAGGGCTGGTCAAGGGGGTCGATCTAAAATATAAAAAACTGACTTTAATTAAGGAGTTACTTTATCCCAACCCGGGTAATCATCCTGTAGATGCTCTAGGAATTTCTGGGCGAAGATATCCCGGAACGCTGCTTTGTCCTCGTAATTTCCACCGTCTTTTATCTTCTTCCAGATGGCAAGACCGGCCCTGGCGATCTCTTTGACAGATTCCGGGCTGGGTCGAGAGATCCACTCCTCAAACAGTGTCGGCGATCCTGTTTGAAGTAACCATTTATCTTTGAACGCACCGAATCCAATGGAAACTTCTACGCGGTCCTCTTTCGGATTGTACATCCAAAAAAGATCGCTATCTTTAAGCCGCACCTTTTCAACTCGATTGATTTCTTTATGGCGAGCATCGAGTTCCTCCCTGCCATGATAGAGCTGATTAATTGTGGCTAGCTCTCTCTCACTTAGCTCACCACCCTTTCCAGAACTAAACGCATCCCGTTGAAACACGGCGCTTCTAATCAATGCCCGATCTTCATCCTCTATCGGTGAAACACCCGGGCGGTCAATCAGCTCGGCTAGAAAATCAATCTTTTCTGCAATCTCTTGATCAATCGGTGTGAGCTGCCACATCGCTACGGCAATTTTTTGTAGGCGCGCCAAATTTTGAGAATCCAAGTCCTGATTCAGGAATAAGCTATTAAAATCTAGCCTTGCACGAAGCCTATCCCAATCAAATTTAAGTGCTGGGTCTGCACCAATAGAACTCGGAGTGCTGCCACGGAGCCTGCGTTCGGCTCGGTTGTAGATTTCCTTTAAGCATTCAACGGTGGAGAGTTCTCCATACTGAGGCGGAACGTGCATCGAATCCCTAATTGGATCTGGTAGAGACGGCTCTACAGATTTCTGGGGAGCAGGCGCAGGATCGGACTCTGGGAATTCAAATTCCCCTTGGGAATGGTCCGCAAGGTCCGGACCAGTAGTACTGTCTTTTCGATCGATATCGCGTTGCATCGTGACCAGAATAGTTAATGCAAAGGTTATTCGCAAAATGAGGGGCGCAGTGATGCTTTATTACTCGTTCACTTTATATCTAAAGTATTGATATTAGGGGCAATTTATCCATTGATTATCCAAGACTCTCGATTCCCGTGGACGTTTGAAGTTGGACGCTAACTTTCTACCCGACAAGCTGAACTTCGATGCTCATAGACCGAGAGCGCGATTGTTGAGCCAACTATTAAAGATCCCCCGTATAGGGCTGAGATTGCCACCGTCTCACCGTAAAAAAAATATCCTACCGCAATGCTCGCTATTACTTCAAACATTAGTACGGTACCAGCGAGACTTCCGGAGAGTTGTTTAAAGCCAAAACTCATCAGGTTTAGGTTAAGTAGGATCAAGACTGCTCCAAGGATTAGAATCCAGGCAGAATTTATATCCAGGTGTTTTGGAAACGGTTCATTGAGCACTCCTAACGCAAATAGCAACGTGCCGCCAACAACCCCTATGATTATATTTCGCTGAAAAGCAGTTAGCTCAGGTGCTTTTGTTTTGGCATTTAACATCATCCCAAGTGAGAAGCTAAGAGAGGAGGTTAAGGCTAGCATGACTCCAGAACCGATTCCGTTAACATCCGGAGAAATAACTAGCCACAAGCCAATGATCGCGAGGAGCACTAGCCCTAATCCAACCAGACTAAATTTATCTCTAAAAAGTACCCAACCCCAAACAGCTTCGGTAGGTAGCGCGACGATAAACGCAACGGTTGCAAGTGGTGCGACCTGTACAGCAGCGACCCAAGTTAACGCTCCGAGCGGATAAACCAAGATACCCTGCAGGATCAGCGAAATTTTCTGGATTCGGGAGAGTTGTTTAAAAGCTGTCAGACTCTTTCGACCTAGTGGAATAAGTAGAGCAATGCAACTCATCAGTAAAATCCTAATCCAGAGCTGATGGTACACGCCAAAATCCTGATGCAATACTCGCGCTATCCCTCCAAAGCAGGCCGATATAATGCTCACGCAAAGCATTGCTAATACGCCTAAGAAAACCTGGTTTTTTATTGTGCGAGCCATCTTTCCTTTTGATTGACGCATGAAGCCTGTATTCTAGAAATATATAATTCTTGTTTTTTCATGAAATTTCATGTATATTAAAGAATTAGATAATACCTCTTTTACTCTGATTTTCCAGATGGCTAAACAAGCAACCCTTTCAACTATAATTGACGCCGATTTAAAACGTGCCGTAAGTCAAGTTGCCAAATCGCGTGGGATGAAGCTTTGTGCATTAATTGAATATGCTTTGCGAGAACAACTTGAGGACTTTTTGGATGGCTCGGTCTACGAACAGCGACTCAACGAAGAAACAGTGGCTGTAAAGGAAGTGGCTACTTATCTGGCGAAACTGCGGAAGAAGTGACTGAAGTAACCTACCTCAATACGTAGAATGATTTGGCAGATTCAATTCAAGAAGTCCGCGTTTGCAGAGTTTTCGAAGCTCCCGATTAAAATTCAGCAGCGCATCGACGATGCACTGCAGATTCTTGTTTTAAATCCTTACAACAGGGCGCTGAATGTAAAAAAGCTCAAAGGGTATGAGGGACTCTTTCGGCTAAGAGTGGCAGACTATCGCGTTCTATACGAACTAAGAAATCAGACTCTGGTGGTACTGATAATTAGAGTAGGTCACCGAAGAGATATCTACGATTAATTTAAGTATCCTCCGATCTTACTGGTTTCACCCACTTAGACCGCTTTCCAATCTCTACTTTACTCTCCAGTTAAAAGCAGTAGAATGGGAAGATGATGATCAATATCTCCGAGATCCTCTCCTTCTGGTGGGCTTAAGCCCAGACATATTCCCTTCCCCACAATCTGACTTCCTACAAAATAATTTTTACGAGTATTCTCGCAAGAACTTTTAGGTACAACCTTGAAAACACACACCCTCTCCTCACACTGCACCAAGCACTTAGCCGACATGGTAACGCCGGTAGGGATTTATTTGACGCTAAGAGCAAAATTCCCTCAGTGCTTCCTCTTAGAAAGCGCCGACTATCGTGGCAGCGAAAATAGTTGGTCATTTATCTGTGCCGATCCGATTGCCGAGATCTCGGTTCTAAATTCAAGCATAACGGTGCGCTCACCCGACCCAGGCACTTCAAAAATAAGTTCGGCACCTTCCGATGTTCTTTCGGTATTGAGTAATTTTACTTCGAGTTTTAAGATCGAGCGCTCGGCGGTTGCGCCCAGTTTCTTATATTCATTCTTCGGATACTTAAGCTTTGATTCGATTCCATATTTTGAGGATATTCAGTTCAAGGCAAAAGTCGATCCGAATACGGCTATCCCTGAGATTAATTACAGACTTTTTCGATACGTAGTTGCAATCAACCACTTCAATGATGAGCTCTTCTTTCTCTCCCTAGACACTGAACTTAACAAGCACGAGGAAGTACTGGACCAGGTCTTAAATCAACAGTCTGAACCTTCCGAAAGTTTTAAAACGATCGGATCTGAAACAGCTCTAACTTCGGATTCCGAATACATCAATACCGTCTCTAGATGTAAGGAGCACATAGAGCGCGGTGATATTTTTCAGATCGTTCCCTCCAAACGGTACGCCCAAAAATATGAAGGCGATGAGTTTAAGGTTTATCGCGCGCTTCGATCGATAAATCCCTCTCCCTATCTATTTTACTTTGACTACGGCGATTTTAAACTCTTCGGCTCCTCGCCGGAGGGACAGCTTGTAATTAAGGGAAATACCGCCTCAAGCTTCCCGATCGCCGGAACCTGTAAACGAACCGGCGACGAACTCTCCGATCAGAAACTAGTTGAGAGCTTGGTCGCTGATCCGAAGGAGAACGCCGAGCATGTGATGTTAGTTGACCTTGGTCGAAACGACCTTAGTAAAAACTGTACTCGGGTGAGGGTAGAGTCATTTCGTGAGGTTCAGTTTTACTCTCACGTGATTCATCTGGTTTCAAAAGTAAGTGGGAATGTGATCCCCGGCACCCACTCACTTAAAGTTTTAGGCGACACCTTTCCGGCCGGTACCTTAAGCGGCGCTCCTAAATATATGGCTCTTACCTTGATAGATCGGTTTGAGCCTGTGCGGCGAAGTTTTTATGGCGGTGCAATTGGGGTATTGGGATTAAGTGGAGACTTAAATCACGCCATAATGATCCGCTCATTTCTGGCCAAGAACAACACTCTTACCTATCAGGCGGGAGCAGGGGTGGTGTTAGATTCACTCCCTGAAAACGAGCTAAAAGAGGTTGAAAGTAAGTTATCGGCTTTAAAGAAAGCGTTAAAGCTTGGGGCCGAGGTTTTATAGGGGTGTAAGATGAAATTATTAGTTTTAGATAACTACGACTCTTTCACCTATAACTTAGTGCACCTAATCAAGGAGTGTGGTGTTTCAGAGGTTGAGATTCACCGTAACGACAAAATTGCACTTTCAGAGATCGATCAATATCAAAAAATAGTGCTCTCTCCAGGACCGGGCATCCCTTCTGAGGCTGGGATCTTAATTGAGCTAATCAAGAGATATGCTCAGAAGAAAAGTATTTTGGGCGTATGTCTAGGCCATCAGGCAATTACCGAGGCCTTTGGAGGAAAGCTAAGAAAGGCGCCCTCGATAATCCATGGAAAGGCCAGTCAGATTACAATCGAAGATCGAGATGAGCTGCTATTTAAAGGGATAAACTCCCCTTTTTTGGTCGGGCGTTACCATTCCTGGATCGCTGAAAATGAGAGTTTTCCAGACTCACTGGTAGTGACTGCCAAGGATGGTGAGGGCAACATCATGGCTCTTAGGCATAAGAGCTTAGATGTAAGGGGTGTTCAGTTTCATCCGGAGTCAGTCCTAACCGAACATGGAAAGCAGATCATGCTAAATTGGATTGAGGGAGAGTGATGGAATTTAGCCGGAGCCTAGAATCGATCCTAAGCGGTGAAATCCTCTCTGAGGAAGCTGCAAGAGCGGCGATGCTAGAGCTCGCTTCTGGTAGAGTGGATGCTGATTCGATCGCTTCATTTTTGACTGCATTAAGGTCGCGCCAAGTCACTCCGGTTGAACTGCGGGGTTTTCGGGCGGCGTTACTTAACCTTTGCACTCCGGTTGATCTCGGGGGTCTTAGTAGCATTGATATCTGCGGGACCGGAGGAGATGGGAAGGAAACTTTCAATATCTCGACGCTGACGGCATTCGTAGTCGCTGCCTGCGGAGTGAGGGTCACAAAGCATGGGAACTATGCTAGCTCTTCAGCCTGCGGGTCATCCAATATTTTAGAGGCTCTTTCAGTAAAACTTCCTAAAGATCCGGATGGAGTGCGTCGTCAGATCGAGAGCTCCGGGGTTTGCTACATGCATGCTCCGTACTTTCACCCTGCTTTAAAAAACGTAGCTCCAGTTCGAAAGGCGCTCGGAGTACCAACAGTATTTAACCTCTTAGGACCGCTAGTGAACCCTTCTCGCCCCAAGGGGCAGCTTATTGGGGTGATGAATTTAGAAACCGCGGAACTTTACCGAGAAACCCTGCGGCAGAGCGGAATAGATTTCTCAATTATTCATTCAATCGCCGGGTATGACGAGATCTCTCTAACTTCAGAGATAGTATGCTTTAGTAATT
>CAZJXY010000136.1:0-8411 GCA_964549925.1 uncultured Bdellovibrionales bacterium
TAATAATCGATTGGTAAACCTCCCAAGCGCGAGCAGGAATGCGATCAAGCATCGACTTAACTTTTCTCTGAATAGCGGTGTCATCCCATTGTTGAGCTTGATAAACCGTCACTACCACATCGCTGGAAAGAAGTGGTAACTTTCCTTCATTATCCTTAAGTTTCTCAACGAAATCTTGAAATTCACCTTGATCTCGCATGACCAGATCGCTAAATCCAAGCGAACGGGAAACGTTGCTAAAGTCTCTTGGAATATTTGAATCTTCCCAGAAATACTCGGGGCGACCAAACCGTCCGCTTCGGCCCTCCTCAACTTTTTCAAGTAAGTCCAGTGCTTGAAGCGCCAACTTAGTACTACCTCCGTCTTCTTCTGGAAGAACGCACATGGCTTTAATAAATTCTAAGTTGACCTGATCGGAAATGGCACCGGGCGCTATCTCGATTAATCGCATTCTTTCCCGACAAGCGATCTCCCTAACGTCCAATCCTACGTTTGTGGATTCACTAAGGGCTCGAAGATATTGCCTGAACTCTTTGAAAGATTCGTCTAGGTATTCAATTTTTCTGTGATCCGGTAATATTTCATCGGCGGTGACAAAGAACTCGCGCAAGCCTCTAATGGCCCGATCAAATCGCCCCAGATCGGCGTTATCAAGGTAACGCTCGTCGCCAAGCTCGTTTAGGTAAGGCAGAAGTGCTCGGCGAAGTGCATCTGATTCAGCAAAAGCTCCGGAAAGATCGGTGTCTGGTGTCCCGTCTGTGTAAAGCGGAGGGTCATTCATGATCCGAAGATATTCTTCAACATGTTCAATTAGACGCCAGATAGGCTCAGAGTTCTGATCTAAGCTGATATCTCGATCTCTTCTTGGAATCGCAAGTGAATCAAAACTTTCAAGAGATTGAGCCGGACGAATAACATTTGCACAGTGCTCGCGAACGAAACAACTCTGGCTGTTTGACGCTAACCACTCCACTGCACGCAGTGGATATTCCTTCTTGCTGGAGCACAGCCGCTCGAGAGCTAAGGACCCTATTTCATAAGACTCTCGAGTTTCCACAAAGCGCTTTAAAAGTTCGGAGTCAAGCGGATCGCCCTTTAGACCCTCGTCTGGGAATAGCTTTGCGCTTATTACTTCGAGTTTCTGGCCTAAGCTTAAATGGTCGATTTTAGCCCAATGCTCATCGGCTTTTCGCTGAATATGCTGATCAAATTTAGCGCCAGATTCGCTCGGATGGATTCCCATAGCTGATCTCCCTAGACTCTACGCTTTAATAAGTTTCTGATAAATTTAATTGCTAGTAAATAGTTCCCTTATACATCTTTTTGGTTGTATATTGCAACTAGTTTCTATACAACCTTTCTAAGTTTGATTAGTAGTAAAATCAGGCAGATAATGAGTCGAAACCCGTTTAGACCTCGGATGAAAAATGCAGCCGTCTGAAAACCTCCAACCTAAGGACGAACCAGATTTAAGCGGATCGCCGTTCGATCAGGATTCTTTTCAAAAGGCGCACTTAAATTCTGGGTACGTTGAGGTTCGCGACCTAGATCCGATTACAGATAGTATGGTCCAACAGTTTCTCGGGGGTAGGGGAAAATTGGCGCTGCTCAAAGCTCGGCTCGTGAGTGCATCGAAATCGGCGCTGCGGCCAAATAACGACCTATGCCTCATCGCGGATGCTCCGTTCGAGTCCGTAACTTTCAATCGCGCAAAGCGAAGCTATGTGCCGGATGAACCGAGTTACCGTTCGCTCTACGTTGGGTCGCTGCATACTGATCATCCGTTACACGCTGATTATCTTCAGCAAGCGAAACAAGTTCTATCGCATGCGTTTATGGCGGAATCATGGGTGCTCTTTGCTCTGGGAGCTGATCCTAAGAAACTTTCGACTCCGGATGGCTACCACGAGGAGCATCAACGTATCTCTCAAGATCCGGAGCTACGCAGCAAGGCCAGAAGCCTATTGAGTGCATTGCTAGACTGGCAGTGTCACCATGGCGGGAAGTTATTCGTTGCCTCCACAAAAAACCTCAATTTGGATGTTCTAAAGACTGACTTCGACACGAGCTCTCCGACTATTGTAGCCGCAATGACTCTTACCGCTGCACGAAAGTACTCTGAACACGAAGAGATGTTAGCTTTGGCAGAGTATGTTCAGAATTTATATTTGCCGGCCCGAGACGGGGCTTTTGGGAAAAATGGCGAGACAGTAATAAGAAGCCGAGCAATTATCAGCATATACTCGCACATTACTAACTATACGGCAGGCTTACTCGGGGTAGATGATCAGAGATTAGGTAAGGGAGACCTGTCAACCGGCGGATCGGGTGTAGGCTTAGATCTTTTACGCTACTCACTTAGTCGTGCATTTTCGGCCTCTCCAAGCTGCAAATTTTTTGCCGGTGCTGCGTCTCAGTGGTTAGATATGCATGGATCTGTAATAGACAGAACAGAAATGTATAGAGGCGCCGGTGTAACCATCGGTCGAAAAGTGGATTTTCTTGGACTTCCAATTTGGATGCTTTCATTTGAACGCGAAGTGTTCGGCAAATTTAGTAAGTAGCCCATTAAATTCTGAGGAAATCCTTATTCGCCGATTTAGCTCCAAGTCTTAGGGCGTAACCCGCAGCTGCGCCGTTCTTGGGCACAAGGATCGCCACCCTTGAGCGCTTACGAATAACCTCCCTACAATATTCCACTATCCGTTCCCCAGTCTGTTGACTCTGCGTGTCAGATTTTAACCAGAAATTCTCCATGATCCAGGCGTTGCCGTAAGGTTGAAGCTCGCAAACACCAATCAAGCGTTGATCCTGAAACGCGCCAATTGAGATTCCGTCGTCACTGAAAAGTCGCGATGGTAGTTTTGAGTGCAAGCCCTTCCGAAAATACTGTTCAATTAAAAACGTTCGAGCAACCGTCCTTTGTTGATCGTCTTTAAGACACTTCACCTCTAATTTTCCAGACTGGATCTTATCATCTGTGCTTGCCCCTTCGAAAAATCTCTGAAAAATATCCATGGCTCGATTGATCTCACCATGTGGCGTTCCACCTAACGCCTCTTTTATGCGCCCACGCGCTTCCTCTTCTAACGCAGACACTGTGCGCCGACCATCTGGGGTAAGTGAAAGTATCTGGCTACGTCGGTCCAAAGTCCCGGGGCGTGATTCAAGTAACTTCATCTTTCGCATCTGCGCCAAGACCCGGGAGAGAGTGCTAGGATCTAGATTTAATTCAGTTGAAAGAGCGCTGGCGGTAACACTTTGATCGGAGGCCGCTGCAGACAGGACAAATAATACGTGCTTCTGAGTCGCACCGATGCGTTTTCCACTTACCGCTTCACCTAATACTCCGATATGGCGAGCCACTCGCCGCATGTTTGAGCGAAGTAAGGCGTCTCCCGGTCGATGCTCATCTCTCTCCGCACCGAACCCATCCGCTAGCTTTCCGAAAAATGCGTCTAACTCCCTCTCTTCGTCCGATGAAATTCTCTCAGCCCAGCGCTCAAACAACTCGTTCCCTGCTCGGCGAACCTTTTCTAGGGCCTTTTCTCCCTGGGTTGTAAGCCCAAGCCGCTTCTCACGGGCATCGTCTGAGGATATAGAGATCTTGATCAATCCTTTTGCCGTTAGGGTTGTTATCATGCGAGAGAGAACGCTTTTTTCAATATTAAGAATGCGGGATAAATCACGCGCCCGTCTGTTAGGATCGGATTGCAATGCACCGAGTAGATGCGAATCTGACAATTTAATTGGATGGGAGTATGTCTCATTAACCATCCCCAATCGACGCACAAAAATCCAAAAACTGCGGAAGAGATTAAGATACGGATCGGAAGTGGATCGATCAGTTTTTAGTAGGAGTGACACTTACATTCGCGCAATAAAGGTTTGCGAAACAATTCAAATTAGTTGTAAGTTACAACTACTATAATCTCTCTTTATTTACAAACTGCCCCTTACGTTCGCTCCAGCGCCAGAATCCGACCGGGGGGAATAATCGAGCGCATCCGCCTTCCGATATCATTCTCCCAATAATCAATCGCTCTCGGATTATTGCCGCCGGCATCAAGTCTCTTCCACATATCACAAAACTGTGCCGCTTGAATTACATCAACACTTGGGGCACTGGGCGAGAGACACGATTTGCCTCCCCACGAGTTACTAATAAGTAAATAAGTTAAATTGTCCGGCATAATTCCCGCGCCCAAAACCACCCCTGAATGAGCATACGCCGGAAAACCGTACGACTCCCCGCCAGTTATCATCTTTCTTAGTGCGGAAACGGGAATAGAGTTGACCAAATCGGCAAGAGTAGGAGATGCGAGTTTTGCCATGTAGCAAAGATACACGGGTAATTTTGTGCGAGCGATGGTATCGGTTATGTCATCAATCGAGCAAACTCGGTCGATTAATTTTAGGCGAAACCGGCCTCTTTCGCTCTCGTTTAGATCCTCGTTGAAGAAACGTTCGACCGTTCTCAATCCGATATATTCATCAATGTTATCTTTGGAATTTCTCTCGCGCATGAGCGCCTGGCGAACTTCTTCTTGGGAATATGGGAATTTAGGGTTTAAATATCGGCAAAGTGAGGTAAGGGTGGCTGAGACACAGCTTCGATCGAATATTTGGCGTTCAGTTCTCCAGTCATCAAAGCGCTCAATCTCTGCAATGGGAAAAGAGCGGACCTCTTCAACGCTAGGGTGGGGCACTCGGGACATCCGAAAATGAGATAATCCAATATCCACGTTTAGTTCGCCTAAGTACTCGGAATAATGTTTAAAAGTGACCATGACTGGCTCCTAATTATAGTCGAAGACCACACCAAAGTAGATGTATTATACACATATCTAGTTGTTTTATACAACTATATTGTCTGGACTTTGACCACCGTAGCTTGCCTGGGATTTTACTAAACTGGAAAAGCTAGCGGCAAAGGCCAAGGACCTGGTTAGAGAAGCTAGTCAGCTCCTCGCACAACTTGGGCTCTGTCGTAATTTGAGTAAGATCAATCTCAATCTTTTCAGGGAGGGATTTTGCTGCACCAGTTTTCTCAGCAAACTCCCGAGTTCCAAGTAGTGACTCCCGCACTCCTTGATGCCGAATCTCTTTTACCTCGGCATAGCTTTTCTCAATAGCATTCGCCAGTGCTTCATAAATTTTGGATCTTGCTTGGAGATCCGAAGCAATCTCCTTTATCAGCTCCTCTCTTTCACCCTCTGTGACATTCTTCAATTTAATTTCAGTATCCAAGCTCCGCTCAATTTTCTCAGCCTCAAACTCCGGGTTGTCATCAGTCAACTCGCGCCTTATAGCTCTAACCGGCGCGGCGATAGCGCGTTTACAGACGTCCCAGAAAAGAGGTGAGGGTAGAAGTGCTGCCGCGGCTGTAAGCGTTGCCAGAACCACTGGCGCTATGAAACTGACCTCCCCAGCAAGAGCTCCAATCGAAAATGCCGCTGTGCCGACTGACCCGAGGGCTCCACCAATCATTTGAATTGGTATAAGCCCCTGATCGCTTAGAAAATCCCTAAGTTCGGCAGCAGCCTTTTCCTTACCCATACTCGAGATCAAATTGCTTCCAGTATTCCAAAGTGTCGCACTTTTTTTCCTCAACTCCTCACTTAACACTATCCCACTCTTCGAATCTCCCGGGACCGCTAGAACGTACTCTTTGACGCCGAGTTTGTTATCCCGGCTTTCTCCGAAATCAACTGTCGAAAGATCAAGGCGGAGATCTCCCTCACTCCTATTGGCGGAAGGAAAAAGCGGATCAGGTGCTGGGGTCTCTTCGCGATCGTCTCGCGCTCTTGCAGCATGCATATCTTCAATCCAACATCGTTTCTGTAATAGTATTACTATTTACAAAGCTAGCCAAACTCAGTTTAACTCGCCATAATAGCGTGTGGTTACAGTGGGTTATGGCTATATGGTAGCTACAAGGTAGCCTCTCATGCAGCTTGATTGTTGATTACACAGTTTTTGTGTATAATAATTACATGAAAAATGTGACTATTTCTCTTAAAGAATCAGTGGCCAGATTTGCCAAGACCTATGCGGCCAAATCTAATCTTAGTCTCTCCGCGTTCCTTTCGAAATATCTTGAAGGTCTAATGAATCGAGAGCTGGGAAAAGCCCAGGCATTAAAAAGCTACCTCAGTGCCGAAACGTATGTAAACAGCAAGGGAAAGAGATTTAAGCGAGATGAATTGTATGACCGACCTGTGCTTCGTCGACACTAATCTGTTTGTATACTCTCGTGATTCAGCCGATAGCGGTAAACAGAGACGGGCTTTAGAAATTATAGAAAAGGTCTGGTCCTCTGACACCGGACGAACCAGCTTCCAGGTACTAAATGAGCTCTATACGGTGTTAGTTTATAAACTCGATGCTGATGAATCCAAAGTTAGAGAAGATTGCCTAAGGCTTCTTTCTTGGGAACCGCTGCCACTCGACAAAGCAGTTTTTGAACAGGCATTGATTATCCGCGACCACTATAAGTTGAGTTGGTGGGACTGTCTGATTGTCTCTGCAGCATTGTTACAGGAGTGTGGCTACCTGATTTCTGAAGATCTCTCCGACGGTGCAAGATACCTGGACTTGGAGGTGGTTAATCCGTTTAGCAAACGTTCGGATAAGCTTCTTGGTTAGTTACGATTCTAGCGCATCAACACTATCCGCTTTTCAGCTTCACCAGGATAGTATCGCTCTTCACTCTCCACCTTCCGTCCCGAAGCACTAAGCATCTCTTCAGACAAAATCTGGCTCCCCGTGCCGCCAAGGTAATAAACACTAATATCCTGATTGAATACCCAACTTAAGTCCGCAAAAAACTTCTCTGCCGGACTGTAAGCACGCGAAACGGCGATTACTCCCTCTTTCGTTAAACCTAAACTCTCGGTACTTAACTCTTCAATTCTTTTATTTACGACTTCTAGATTCTTAAGTTTCAGCCTTAACTTTGCTTCCTTTAAAAACGACACCGGCTTTTGCCGAGACTCGATCAAGATTACTCTGCTCTTACTTCTTAATATGGCAAGCGGAATACCAGGAAACCCGGCACCGGAACCTATATCTAAAATTGCATCAGCCTCAGGCAAATGAAACGAGGCGTAAAGAGAGTCAATTACGTGATTATTGATAATCTCGATCGTTGTCTCTTCCGAGACTAAATTCATACTTTTGTTCCATTTGGCTACGAGTTCAGCGAAGCCATACAATTGCTCGACACAATCGTTGGAATCCTCAATCGGGGCCGGGGAAGAGCGAAGGATGTGCTCTAATTTTCGCTCCAAAGCCTGATCTCGCATTATCTATTCCTCAATGCGCCGCAACTTCGCCGCGCGGTATACGATCTTGCTTTCTTAAAAAAACCGAAACTATCGAAAGCGCGGCAGGCGTAACACCTGGAATCCTAGTGGCTTGACCAAGGGTCTCAGGCCTAACGCGGGTGAGCTTTTGGACCATCTCGTTACTCAGCCCCTTAAGTTCATGATACGGGAAATCCGCCGGAATCGGCATAGCTTCATCCTTTTTTAAGCGCCTGACTTCATCTTCTTGGCGATCTAAATATCCAGAAAACTTAATCTCGGTGTTAAGCGCTGAAACCAAATCAGAGGAAAGCTCCTCACCGTACTGGAAATGCTGAAGTAAAAGTTCGAGATTAAACTCCGGGCGCTTAGCCATAGTTGAAACTGTAAGTGCATCTTTTAACTCGGCACTGCCAACCGATCTTAACCAAGAATTTACCTCAGCAGTTGGCTTGATTCGCGTAGAATTAGCCCATTTTCTGGCCTTTTCATAAGCCTGATGCATCTCTTCATACCGTATTCTTTGTGCTTCGGTAACAAGTCCAAGAGCAATTCCGATCGGCGTCAGTCTCTGCCAGCAATTATCTTCCCGCAAAAGCAGGCGATATTCAGCGCGTGAGGTAAACATTCGGTACGGTTCATCCACACCATTTGTGGTGAGATCATCTACCATAACCCCGATATACCCATCAGACCGCCTTAAAACAAAGGGCTCTCTCCCTAAAACTTTTAGGGCAGCATTTGTTCCAGCCATTAACCCTTGAGCAGCCGCTTCTTCGTACCCGGATGTGCCATTAATCTGGCCGGCCATAAAGAGTCCGCTGATGTCTTTACACTCTAGGGAGATCTTTAAAACTCTAGGATCGATACAATCGTATTCAACCGCATATCCGGCCTGCAAAATCTCGCAATTTTTTAATCCAGGGATAGTGCGAACGAAGGCATCTTGAATGTCGGATGGAAGACTAGTCGAGATCCCATTCGGGTAAACTATGTCTGAGTCAAATCCCTCGGGTTCCAAAAAGATGTTGTGCGATAACTTATCAGCGAAACGGTAAACTTTATCCTCAATCGATGGGCAGTAGCGCGGCCCGGAGCTTTTAA
>CAZJXY010000137.1:0-8369 GCA_964549925.1 uncultured Bdellovibrionales bacterium
ACGCTCCTCTGAACTAATCGACGACTTCCGAAGAGGAATCGAAGCCGCTTTTACGTTAATTTCAGATTCCGACCAGGGTAGAGTGAGTGTTTCCTTAAAGATCTGGGAGTACTCTGAGCGAACCTCCGCAAACTCCGCCACTAAGCCAGCGTCGACTCTCTCATTTTGAAGCTTGGAGATATATCGACTAAGCATGCGGTATCGAGAAAGTTCAGGGGTAGATTCAATCAATTGGTAGTTCGACTGAAACAGCTCCCCGAGCTGTGCGTGAGCCTCGCGGTATAACTTTTCGCAACGATTAATCACGGTAGCTGAGGGGGAGTAGTGCGCCTGCACTCGCGGGAGAATCCAAATTAAAGACCGCCCCTCCTGAGCAGACTGAATCGCTCCAGAGATATCTTGAATTTCACGTTCTAATTCAGCCGCTCCCTGCGAAGGCGCGATCTCCATGTGGCGACTAAGCAGCTCCTCGCCTTTGACAATTTCAGCAACAATCGAGTCCTCTGACGCAGCGTTCAGGAACTCTCCAAAAGTGGGATTTGAACCCTCAGGCATTCCTCTCCTTGTCGAATTATAGGCCGCATTCATCATAGCACAGCCTTAGCACTTTCATTTGGAAATTTATCCTTAAGTACAGCAAGTTTCAGTTGATCGATCGTTACTGGTGGGTACCCTATGGGAATATCTTTAAACCATCGAACGGCGGTGTTTTCTCCAAGTTCGTCATAAACCAGCTCGATAAAGCCTCGCATATCGTAGTTAGTACGCTCCTGCATCTGCGTCGGATCTTCCGGTACATGGTCAATAAAACTACCCAGATAGTTCGCGCAGAAATCTCTATAATCGGCTGTAAATAGAAGAAAGGTGTGCCACATCTCATCAACCATCGCGATCTGTATCGGCATCGGGAGCTCTTGGTGTTTCGACACCAGATATAGCCACTTTTTCGTGTCCTCAAAAAGCTCTGCGGCTCGATCCTCGAGAATACCAAACTCCTTGACGAAGCGCTGAAGTAACTGAGGATGCTTGTACTCTGCTATCAGCGCTAGCGGATCGTCACAGTCAGCGGACGCGGATAAGTGCGAACTCAGTTTATCAATCTGCATCTTTCGATTCTTAGTTGGGTTATTAACTATTCGTAAAATGATTGGCGGCCAGAAGAGCGCCGCCAACCATAGTGAAATTAGCTACGTGGCGGTCTGCCTTGGTGATTTCCACCATGGCATCCACAGGTTGCTCCGTGGCAATAGCTCTGTAAATTTTCCTCAAAAACCGTGACCAGCGAGTCGACAACTTCTTGGCGCTGCTTGATCTCGGCATTACGATAGCTATCTAAACCAAAGCTCTGGTCTAGATCCTGAACTTTTTCCGCGGTAACCACTCCTACTTCCATAGATTCTCCGTTATTGGTTAATTAAATGCGCCAAGAGACAGATTGTTCTCGGCGTTGTTGGGTGTGAGATATACAACGGCGCAATTCAACAACTATCCCGCCGGGGATTCAGAAAAGAATGGATGGATTTGCCAGCATGCGATTTTCTGATTAAGCCATGAGCTCTAATAAGTAGCAACTCATTACCTATTGAGCGAGGTTAACCTCGCTCGCTGTACCGTTTGGGGCGACTAATCACCGCGAACAGAGGCGCTGACGTACACTGCTGAGACACCCGACGGGACTAAGTCCGGAGTCGTGACCGTAGATACTTGCATGCGCCCAACTGAGTTAGAGTCAAATCTTACTTGGCCTGACTCAGTTGATAGCGGAAAGGGCGAGAGCATTCTTGCAGGTTGTATGCCTACAAGATATCGAGATCGAGGGAAAGATTTGCTTTACTGACCAACGCCACCACTAGAACACTCATTTCATAGCGACTCAAAATTAACGCGGAAAATCAAACTAAACTTTGGATAGCGATCCTCTGCATGATATTATTGTGCCACATACTAAATTTACTTTAGTTTGAGGTGTTATATGAGTGCGATGCAAGTTGAACCCGCTGCTTTAGCCCCGAGTAGGACCGAAGTTCATTTAGACTCGGTGCTTCCAGATGAATCGAATGACCCCGGAATAGGCCTAGATCAGGCTGATCTTTCACCAAAACTTAAAGGCGAAGCCCTGCAAACCGCAGAAACGGTCGGAGCCACACAAGCAAAGATCCCCACCTTCGTCGATAAACTCTTTCAAAGCTTAGGAACTTTACCGGGAGGATCGGGAGTTGCCGCGCTAGTATCGGGCTTAAGCACAACCGCGGCAGCCGTCTTTCCAAAAGCCATGGCGATAGGAGAGGGGCTTTCGGTGCCGAAACGGATCTTGATCGGAGTTGCAGGAGTGGCGTTGATAGCTATCGGGAAATACCTTTTGGATATAGCTAGCGGAAAGGAACTTGCCCCGTCGCAGGAACTTAGTCCGGTCTAGCGCTCACCCCGGCAGGTAGCAATGTTTTCTAGATTAGAACGGAACGGGGTGACCTCGCTTAAGCCGAGAACCCTTTAAGCCGTAAAAACCGCGGAACGCCGCGCTAATATTTAGCACAGCGCCACCGCAGTCATTGAATTACACTATTTACACTCGGCGCAGAAATTACGGACGTGCTTCCAATACCATATTGAAAGGTGTCTCTGTGGCCCGTCTAAATTTCTTGAAACCGGCTTTATCCACAACTATCTCTCGAATGCGCTTCTCTCCGGCCTGAGCTCCAAGTGCAGCTCCGTTTTCCTGGGCCAAAGAAGTTGGAACACAAACCATAGTCGAGGCCGAATAATACAGCCGTCCAACCGGATTTAGATTCTCAGCCACGCTATCTCCCGCCATCGGTTCTACAATCATGCAGGTGCCGTCTTCTGTTAAACACTTTCTCACTGTCTGCATCGCACCGACTGGGTCACCCATATCATGCAGGCAATCAAAGATCGTAATTAGGTCATACTTGCCAGGCAACTCTTTTGCTAACTGCACCTCAAAGTTAAGGTTTGAGAGTTTGTGCTTAGCGGCATGCGCCTTAGCTTCGACAATTGATTTCTCATGGAAATCATATCCGGTAAATTTTGATTGCGGGAAAGCCTTGGCCATAAAGAATGTCGAGAGCCCATGGCCGCATCCAATATCTGCAACCTGGACACCCTTTTTAAGCTTATCAACCACTCCATCTAATGCCGGAAGCCAGGCTTGGACCAAGTGGTTCTGATATCCCGGTCTAAAAAATTGCGCTGTGGCGCAAGAGAGACACTCGGTCTGTTCACCCCAAGGGATGCCAGCACCGCTTTTGAAAATCTCTCTAACTTTCGGCTCATTTTGCTGGAATGTAGCAGCAATATTAAAAGCCGGTGCGAGATAAAACGGGCTATCTTTGTCGGCCAAGATAAACGCTTGTTCCGGGGTCATCGAAAATTTTTGTGTGGCCGGATCAAATGAGAGGTATTTCGAGGCTGCTTGAGCACAGAGCCATTCACGAACGTATCTCTCGTGTAACCCGGTTAGCTTCGCAAGCTCGGATGATGTGACAGGCCCGGATTCGCCTAAGGCTTGATACAATCCCAATTTTTCACCGATCTGAACCAGCGGCACACTAAAGGCTCCGCCTAGGTCCTGCAATATCTGTCCCACTAATGCATGTAGCTTCTGATCATCAATTTTTGCCTTCATATTCTCCCTCTTTATTGTCAAATCTCAACACTTTTGCGTTTTGCGTAAGTTGGGGCGATAGATACTACATTGAGTTCGGGATCACACTAAAAATCTCTATTAATCTGCTTTAAGCCTCTCTTTCTCACTCAATTTTATTTATTTTTCAGGTCGAATCGGATCGCTCCGATTACTTAACGATATCAGTCGGGTATACCAAAATTGCCGATTTTTTTCGCGACACGCGCAGTGTTTAGGCGAACCTCTTGCTTAAGCCGTTGCAGCTGACTCTTTCGGATCCACCGAAACAAACCTCTCATCGCCAGTTGGCGGCTCAAACCGAGCATAGAACTCATTTAGCATCTGAACAGTCATATACTGCGTATCGCTCCGTTTCTCGGCGTTTCGACTAGTGAATCTTTTTATCAATTCATCCCGTGGTACATCGAGAAAATAAACTATCGGCGTCGCGCCATGACTATTTAAAAAATCATACAGTTCGGTTCGTTGAACTCTTAGCCATGGACAAAAATCGAGGACCAAGGATTGATTACGTTTAAAGAGTGCTGCCATATTCTCTCGAATTCGTTTTACAACCTCGGCTTCCATAGCAAAGTCCCGCTGCTCCTGCTGCAGGTTTGGCACGATTTTAAAGTACTCCTCGTCCAATGAGAACTTAGGAATCCCAAGTCGAGTAGCGAGCTTAGTCGCATAAGTCGATTTCCCTGAGCCTGGAAGTCCAAGCATTAAGTGAGCCGTAGCAGCCATAGGTAGAATTTAGCATCGAGAGATTTGAATAGAAACATTTCTTAGGCAAACTGAGTCGTAATCGGGCAGCGCCTTGAAAATTAGCGTGATCCTGAATCCCTATCCGATTTCACCCCTTCCCAGGCGCACGCAGCATCAAAACGGGAATGTCAGTGCGGTGCCTCACATGCTCTGCCACACTCCCGAAAAGAATGTCTTTTACCAAGCGATGACCATGAGTCGACATTGCAATCAGATCGACATTTTCGGTCTCGGCTAGTTTCAAAATCTCCGCTCCGGGCTCGCCTTGTGCGAGAGTTAAAGAGACGTCAAAACCTTCCTTACGCAGATCATCTGCACAGCTCTCTAAATATTTCCGGTCAGAAACCATCTCTTCAGAGTCATGTAGATTCAATTGATCCTGCAGTCTTGCCGCAAACCCATCGGCCACATGAACCAGGGTAAGCTTTGCATGGCAAAGTTTAGCCAATTCTTTAATGTGCTCAAGAATTGCGCGATCTGTTTCTGAATTTTCCAGCGGGATTAGGATATTTTTATACATATGCTAGCTCAACCATTCGGCGAAGGTTTGATACAACAGAAACACGTTTAGCACTACTATTACGATCGTCACAAACCAAGAGAGCACTTGTAGTTTAAGCGAATTTACAAACTCACCCATTTTAAGCTTAGATGAGGTAAAGACTACTAACGGAACCACCGCAAAACTCAACTGCAAAGAGAGGATCACTTGGCTAAGAACTAAAAGTGAGCCGGTGCCTTTTTCGCCGTAAAGCGCGGCAACAGTCACCGCTGGCACAATCGCGACTAAGCGGGTAATTAGGCGCCTAAGCCAGGGGCGCAATCTAATATTTAAGAAACCTTCCATTACTATTTGCCCGGCCAAAGTTCCGGTTAGGGTTGAGTTCTGGCCGGACGCAAGCAGCGCTAGAGCAAACAAAACACTGGCCCAGGGATCGCCCAAGGCAGGACTGAGTAATCGATACGCGTCGTTTATGTCTGCGACATCCTGATGCTCCGTACCGTGAAACGCTGCGGCGGCTATGATTAAAATAGCGGCATTGATAAAGAAGGCGGCTAATAATGACATTGTGGAGTCAATCGTGGCGAATTTGACCGCCATCTTCTTTCCCAGCGGAGTTTTTTCATAAGCGCGGGTTTGAACGATGCTCGAATGGAGATATAGATTGTGCGGCATCACCGTCGCGCCTAAGATTCCAATGGCGATATATAGCATCTCCGGATTGTACACAATTTCAGGGTTTGGAATTAATCCGGAAAGAATCGGTCCAAGCTGCGGCGAGGCGATAACGATCTCATAAAAGAAGCATCCCCCGATCATAAAGATTAGTCCGGCGACGAGAGCCTCGATTAGTCGAAAGCCATGATTTTGGAGGAATAAAATGATCATTACGTCGAAGGCCGTAAGGATCACTCCCCAGACTAGCGGAATGCCGAATAATAGATGCAGCGCTATAGCTGAACCTATAACTTCCGCTAAATCGCAGGCAGCAATAGCAATCTCACATATAACCCAGAGAAAGAGCGCAGTCGGCCTACTGTAATGATCGCGGCAGGCTTGCGCCAAATCTCGCCCGGTCACGACCCCAAGCTTTAAGGAGAGATGCTGAAGCAAGATTGCCATGAAATTAGAGATCAAAATGACAGAGAGAAGGGTGTACCCGAACCTTGCTCCACCGGCTAAGTCCGTAGCCCAATTGCCGGGGTCCATGTAGCCAACTGCGACCATAAGTCCGGGGCCGCTGAAGGCAAAAAGCTTCTTCCAAAATCCTGCATCGTGCGGAACGGCGATCGAGGCATGAACCTCAGGGAGTGATGGGGAGTTTACCTCCTTTCGCCAGCCGGATTGATTTTGAGAATCTACAGTAGCGCGCAACAATTAAAGCCTCCGATCACTAAAAAATATGGCCTAGCCAAGAATCAAAATGTAGCATATGCTACATATATATTGTAATTGTAGTATAGGCTACATGTCAAGTAGGAAGAGCAAACCTGTAAAAGATAGGCGATCACGTCCGTTTAGGGAGACTCGAAAGCACCATCACATCGAGACGGCCGAAGACTATACCGAATTAATCTCTGAACTGATTAAAAGTGAAGGCGAGGCTAGAATCGGTACAGTTGCAAGTTGCTTAGGAATCTCGCACGTCACAGCACTCCGCACAATCAAACGTTTAAAGCGCGACGGCTACGTTGACACAGCTCCGCATCGACCGATTATCTTAACTGAAAAGGGCAGGGCCTTGGCCAGACTCTCTAAAGAAAGGCATGCGCTGGTGGTGCAGTTTTTTAAAGCGATTGGCGTTCCGGATACGGTAGCTGAAATTGATGCTGAGGGGGCGGAGCATCATATTAGTGATCAAACCTTAGCTTGCATCAGGAATTTTCTAAGAAAGAGCTGATCTCTTTCTCACTAATTTATCTCTAATTGTCCGACAGCCTCTAGGGCTTGGCGCTTTAGTTTTTTGAAGCGCTCTTTGTTACTCCTCAAGAGAGACTGAACCGAACCTTCAGCCCTGTCGATCTCTTCCTCCCCAAAAGAAAAGATGTCTCGATGCGATCTCAAGTAGGTGATCAGCTGGTTTGCGCCCTGTCGAATATCGCTCTTTTTAGAGTTGAATTTGTTCCTTCTTAATTTATTAATTCTCGGTGATTCCGTCAGGACTGGATAGCGCAGCTTTTGAATTGAGCTAGTGAGCGCGATATGTTTCGCTCTGGCCTCCTCGCTAAATAAGCAATCAATAATCCCACTCTGATCCTGATCAACATCGTTAACGTTGCAGCCGCAGATACCGGAAGAAGTCTTGTTTGGATTCAATGGGCAAAGATCTGATACATCACCTGTGCCATCGTTATCGGTATCAGGATTAATCGGAGAAAGCCCGCGAATAATTTCATCTAAATCAGACAACCCATCATTATCGTCATCCAGATCTAGATCGTTGGTCGTGCCATCGTCGTCGCTATCTTCAAATAGTAAAGAGGCATCAGCCAATGGACCACTACAGCGAATCGGTACCGCAAACGCAGAGCCGGAGTCAGTTACTTGTGGTAAGGCATGCGAGCACACTAACCCATCGAAATTATTTAATGGTGTTGAATCAGCGAATGCGATTAGTTGATTTAGCGCTTGGTTTATCTCTCCATATCGCAGTTCATAGCTACCGGGTGCCAAGTTCAATGATCCGCTGCAAGCGAAGCGAGAATTGATCGTGAGGTATTCTACGGCACAAGAAAAATTTGCAGCACTCAATCCCTGAGATATAAAGTGTTGAATATAGGTCGGCTCAAAAGTAGATAGATTCGCCAGTAATGGGAGCGTGGTAGAAGGATTAGTCAAACTTGCTAAACTAGAGACTAGCGAGGATAATTCTGAAGAATATCCGGCTTGAAAATTTGTGCTATTTTGTAGGGCTACTACCTTTTGGTGATATGTGTCCGTCGAATTATCTCGTAAGGGTTGAAGCAGTCCGCGTAAACTCTCGGACTCCTGGTGGTTTAAAAAGTAAAAAAGAAGCCCAGCGTAACGATAGAAGGCAAACCCTGAGCTGTACTGAGAGGCCAGGATTTGGGGGATGGTGAGCCAATTTACTATCCCATCAGTTGCGACCTGAGCGACTAATATTTTCCTGGGTGCGATCCCTTCCGCTTTGGTACTACCGGCCAAGAATTCAGCCATCCCCTCATCAAACCAGGTCATGTTCTCTGAGCTATAAATTGAAGCCTCACCCCACATCCCGTGAATTAGGTAGCGTCCCACAAGATAGTGCACATACTCATGCCGAAATAATTCTTCTAATGTATAAATGCTCTCCGCTGCTGTTCGTTCGTAGCTATAAAAGGTCCCGTCTTGCTCGATATAGATTCCACCGTTACTGGTTGGGAGTCCAAACAGAAATGTCTGATAGCTCTCATACTCCGATCGGGAGCCGTACAAGTAAATCTTTAATGTAGCATT
>CAZJXY010000138.1:0-8272 GCA_964549925.1 uncultured Bdellovibrionales bacterium
TACAGCAGGCCCTTTTGAAGATTCTCGAGGGCACGACCGCAAGTGTTCCGCCGAAGGGAGGAAGGAAACACCCACAGCAGGAATTTGTTCAGATAGACACATCTAATATCCTCTTTATCTGTGGTGGTGCGTTCGTCGGTCTAGATGACGTGATCCGTCGTCGCGTGGGGGTGAAGATGCTAGGTTTCGGTGTAGATCAGCATCGAGGCAACTTAAAGGCGAAGAATAAAGATATTTCAGAAGTGTTGACTCAGGTTCAACCGGAGGACCTATTAAAGTATGGTCTGATCCCAGAATTTATCGGGAGACTCCCAATAATCGCTACGCTAGGTGACCTTGATGAGGTTGCGCTCACTAAGATTCTGGTGGAACCAAAGAACGCTATTATTAAACAGTTTAAACGACTGCTTGAGCTTGAGAACGTGTCTCTTCGTTTTACCGAGGGGGCGATTCAAGCTATTGCTAAAGAGGCGCTCAAGCGAAAGTCTGGAGCACGTGGTCTTCGTGCGATTCTAGAAGGTCTAATGCTTGATGTTATGTTTGACGTCCCTTCTGAGTCAGACATCAAGGAGGTAGTGGTCTCCGAGGAAACTGTGTTGAAACGGGAGAGGCCTTTAATCGTTTACCAGCATCAGGTCGAGACCGCTTAGCGGGCCCAGATCCTATCCTCGGTGCTGGTAAAACATCGTAATATTGACGCTTTTCACGTCATCCAGCATCATAATTGGCCTTGAGAAATAAGCTTTAATGGTTATCTTAGTTTACTTATTCTGAGAGTTAGAATGTTGTCATCTCTCAGCCCCTAAAATAGCATCGTATCTATAGAATAGTTTTAATTTGTAACGTTAATTTGAAAGGTTAAGCCTTAACATGAAATCGCAAATCACCGGACCTGTACCCTTACTTGCACTTCGGGAGTTGGTCGTTTTCCCGCAGCAGGTAGTGCCGCTTTTTGTAGGGCGAGAAAAGAGTGTTCGCGCCCTTGAGGAGTCTCAGAAAGAGAACAAGCTAATCATGCTTGCGGCTCAAAAGGATGCCAAAACCAATAATCCGGGCGAAAAAGATATTTATCCGATAGGCACGTTAGGTGAAGTCGTTCAGCTAATTCGACTCGCAGATGGAACTGTGAAGGTCTTAGTCGAAGGTAAGACCAGAGCAAAGATCAAAAAATATATCCAGGAGGAAGCTTACCTTTTGGTCGAAGTAGAGGAATTGCCTTCTCCCTCGGACGTAAGTACGGAACTAAAAGCTTTGATGCGCTCGGTAAACTCGACCTTTGAAACTTATGTCAAGCTCGGCAATAAAGTTAATCCCGAGATGATTATGCAGGTTAACGCGATAGAAGATCCTTCTCGCTTGGCCGATGCGATAGTGGTGCAGCTGAACTTAAAACTCGAGGATAAGCAGGACATCCTCGAAACCACGGATCCGAAAGAAAGGCTTGAGAAGATCTTGGCTCACATGAAATCTGAGATAGAGATCCTCCAAGTTGAAAAGCGCATTCGCACACGGGTCAAGAAGCAGATGGAAAAGACCCAGAAAGAGTACTATCTGAATGAACAGATGCGTGCAATCCAAAAGGAACTTGGCGAAAAGGATGATTTTAGAAATGAGATTCAGGAGCTTGAAGATAAGCTAAAAGCTAAGGATATGCCCGAAGAGGCACGTGATAAGACCTCTAAGGAGATCAAAAAGCTAAAGATGATGTCCCCATTGTCGGCGGAAGCGACGGTCGTGCGTAATTACGTCGATTGGATGCTCGCGCTCCCATGGAACGAGCTGGATGAAGAAATCATTGAGATGGCTAAAGCGCGCGAGGTGCTTGAAGAGGATCATTATGGCTTGGCAAGCGTTAAGCAGCGCATTCTTGAGTATTTAGCCGTGCATAAACTAGTCGGAAAGATGAAGGGTCCAATTCTTTGTTTAGTTGGTCCGCCGGGGGTAGGTAAAACTTCTCTTGGTAAGTCGATTGCTAGAGCTACCGGAAGAAAATTCGTGAGAGTGGCTCTAGGTGGTATCAGAGATGAAGCCGAAATCCGTGGTCACAGAAGAACCTATATTGGAGCACTGCCTGGAAAGATTGTGCAGTCATTAAAGAAGGCTGGGAAGAGCAATCCGGTCTTCCTGTTGGATGAAATTGATAAGATGTCCGCGGACTTTCGTGGAGATCCTTCTTCGGCGCTACTTGAGGTGCTCGATCCTGAGCAAAATGACACATTTGCTGACCACTATTTGGATTGTGACTATGACCTCTCTAAGGTGATGTTCATAACCACTGCCAACTCTTTGCACGGCATTCCGCGTCCGTTGCTTGATCGGATGGAAGTCATTCAGTTGAGCGGGTACACCGAATTGGAAAAACTTGCAATCTGCAAGAAATATCTGTTCAAAAAACAGATCGAGGCAAATGGAATTAAAGAAGAGAACGTCTCAATCAGTGATCAAGCTTTTGTTGAGGTAGTTAGACGGTATACTCGTGAATCCGGTGTGAGAAATCTGGAACGAACTGTAGCTGGGCTTTGTCGTAAAGCCGCAGTAGAAATGCTCGAAAAAGGAACGGATCACGTGGTCAAGTTCACACCCGAAAATTTGGTGAATTACTTAGGTCAGCCGAAATTCCGTTATGGTAAATCTGAGCACAGTAACCCGGTCGGCACTACGACTGGCTTGGCTTGGACGGAGTTGGGTGGAGATTTGCTACAGATTGAAACCACTATTCTTCCAGGTCGCGGGCGGTTGATTATAACCGGTAAATTGGGTGATGTAATGCAAGAGTCGGCTCAGGCGGCGCTTAGTTACGTTCGATCTCGCTCAAGTATTTTAGGATTGCCGCGAGATTTTTACCATAAGGTCGACATTCACGTGCACGTACCCGAAGGTGGAATTCCAAAAGACGGTCCGTCTGCTGGTATCACCATGGCAACATCGTTAGTCTCGGCTCTAACCGGAATCCCGGTCGATTGTGAGGTGGCGATGACTGGCGAAATAACGCTACGGGGAAATGTCCTACCGATTGGTGGATTGAAAGAAAAGGCGCTTGCTGCCCATAGGGGTGGGATTAAACGCGTGCTCTTCCCGGCCGAGAACGAGAAGGATTTAGAAGAACTTCCGATGAGCGTACGTAAGGAGCTTGAGCTTATACCGGTAAGTCATGTTGATACGGTGTTATTTGAAGCTTTAGCAATCGACGGACCGCAAGACTTTGATAAACTCCTCGATAAGAAGGTACTCCGCGATGAACGGATGTTTTCGGAGAACAATAAGGGCGAGGAGGGCGGCTCCGGTAAGGAAAAGTCTGAAAAGTCCGAAGTCGGAATCGTTACTCATTAGATCCCTGTGCACAGTTTTTATCCCTATGCGCACTTTCCTGCCGGAAAGATGCGCATGACGGCCAGGGGATTTTCCCCTGGACCCCGAGTTAGGTCCCTATGCGCACTTTCCTGCCGGAAAGATGCGCATGGCCATTTTATCCCTATGCACACTTTGCACTGCAAAGATGCGCATGACGGACAGAGGAGCTTCGCCTGGATTCCCAGAGTTGACCTAAAACGTTATCCGATATACTTTCGTGCGCGCATTTTGTGCCTAACGGGCGGTTAGCTCAGTTGGTAGAGCGCCAGCCTTACAAGCTGGATGTCACAAGTTCGAGTCTTGTACCGCCCAAGTCTGTTTGTCCCTATGCGCACTTTCCTATCGGAAAGATGCGCATGACAATTTTGTCCCTATACGCACTTTCCTGCCGGAAAGATGCGCATGACGGCCAGGGGATTTTCCCCTGGACCCCGAGTTTAAGTTTGCGAAGCGCAATTTTCCATTAACCTCGATAGTATGATACGCGCTGCCTTTTTTGATCTAGATGGGACCCTGGTGAATTCAGCCGGGGTCATATCTGAAGCTGTTAAGGCAGAGTTAATCCGTATTCGAGGATTGGGTGTCGCTGTTGCTCTTGCAACCGGAAGGCCTAACTTTGGAGCGGTTAAGATAATCGAGGAGCTGGCGATCACAGCCCCGTCGATGTTTTTCTCGGGGGCCTTGGTGATAGAGCCTAAAAGCTCGGAGATAATATTTGAAGCAGCAATTCCTAAGGATAAGTTACTTAGCCTAATCGGCTTTGCGAGGAATTATGAATTCTCTCTGGAGCTCTATTCTTCTCGGGCTTTTTATGTGGAGAAAGAGACCGAATATTCGAGAATTCATTCTAGGGAATATCTCAAAGTTGATCCTCTAATAAGAAACTTCGAGGAAGTAATTGGCACAGCTTCAATTCTAAAGGCGGTAATAATGGATCAGGTTGGCGCTGATCATTCGAAGATTTTTGCGACTGCGGAAGAGCTTGGACTTGTAATAGGTAGTGGACATGGCGCAGCGCATCCAAATTTAGTCTTTAGGAACATAACTTCCAAGGATGCTAAACGCGAAGTTGGATTTCAAAAAATGCTTGCGGCATTAAATTTGAGTCCCAACGAGGTAATCGCCTGTGGGGATGGAGAGTCGGATATTCCATTCATTAAATTGGCCGGTATTGGAGTTGCGATGGGTAATGCGAGCTTAAAATGCAAGCAAGCGGCTGACTTTATTACGGACTCTGTAGAGCAGAACGGGGTGATTACGGCGTTGCAAAAGTTTGTTCCACAGCGCTAGTTTTTTACTCAAGCACAAAAAGTACAGCCCCATTTTCGACTTCTTTGCCTTGAGTTGCGTTGACCTTGGAAACGATGCCGTCTCTCGGCGCAACAATATTATTCTCCATCTTCATCGCTTCAATCACACAGAGAATTTGGCCTAGCTTAACGCTTTCCCCCTGCTTTACCGAGACGCTAACGATAATTCCGGGCATAGGAGCCACGACTGCACCCAGCGGAGCAGTACCGGTTGTATTGCGCTTGGGGGAATTTGGAACCGCGCTGATGGTTGGAGCATTGGTTGGAGGAGCTCTATGAGTAGTTGTTTCCTCCAACAGCGGCTCGACCTCAATATGGTAAGGTTCTCCGTTGGCAACAAATTGAAGCGAGCAGCCCTGCTGTTTGACGACTTCGACGGTAACGTCCTTTTCGTTAATCTTGACCTTATAACGCCTAGACATACTGTTATTACCTCTTGACCCTGAAATCTGTGAAACCTTGTACCACACCCGGAGTAATTTGCACCTCAAGCACGTCGGCCAATCTTGGGCCGCGGCGGCACCATTCAACAAGCTGATTTAACTGAGGCTCTTCTGCCTCAGCCTCAAGCAAGACGCTCCCATCAGCTTGGTTCATTACCCAGCCATGAATCCCCAGTTCGCTAGCCCTACGCTCGGCCGCTGCTCTAAATCCGACCCCCTGGACCTTACCGCGCACTAATATTCTAAAGTTAATCATCTGGTGCCTTGTTTGTCAGAGCGCGGCTCGTATACCATACAAGTCTTGTGAGAACGGAGCATAAAATTCTTGCTGTTTCGACCTTCTTCTCAATAGTCGCAGCAACCTTAATTTACAACCGTTTCGTAATGCCGACCGCTGCCCCCAAGGATCTTCAAATGATCCAGTTGGAAGAACGCGTCCCGCCATTTTTTGACAACATCTTCAGGAGCAAGGACGCAACTTCAACCGAGTTCCTAATAAATGATCCGGTAACAGGAGTTCGGGGTAGGCCTTTATTACCTGAAATTGAGGGGGTAGGTCCACACGATCTTTTAGGATTTCGAAACTGTGCGGTTCCAAATCAGGCCGATCTCGTAGTGATAGGGGATAGTCAGACCTATGGGAATAACGCATCCCAAAAGGAAAGTTGGCCGGCAAAGCTTGAGCAATTACTGCAGGCGAAAAATCTTACGGTTTATCAGATGGCCACAGGATCTTGGGCCATCCCTCAATATCTACACATGCTCCCTCATGCTCTCAATTTTCGTCCGCAAATTGTCGTAATCTCAATTTATACCGGGAATGATCTGTATGAGACGTTTCGGATGGTTTACTCCTATTCGACCTGGAGTAGGTTGAGATTAGATCCGGGCGTAACTGTAGACACACTTCCAAAGATTACTTTCCCACCAGCGATCGACCAGCAGTGGAGCGCTGTTTTTAAGAATCGAGACAGCATTACTTTTACCCCCTCACATCGGCTTGCATCAAATGATCATAGTAACCGGGCAATTCAGGTGGCACAATCTATTTTAGAGAAGGCCATAGGGGAATTTGACGAGTTGGCTGAGAAGTTTTCTCTCCCCATACTTGTTGCTCTAATACCTACCAAAGAAACCGTATTTGCTGAGAGAGTAAAAGCTGAGATCCGGGACATACCAACGCAGTTTTCTCAACTGGTCAGTGAGGAGGCCAAAACTATAGAGTCAGTTAAAGTCATGCTACAAAATCGGAGAAGATTGCGTTTAATTGACACAACCGATGCGTTACGCCGCTCACTCAGAAAAGGATTAATACCTTATCCTGTAGATTCAAACGGACATCCCAATGCAATTGGATACAGCGCGATTGCTGATGTAATTTTTTCAGAAATAGACCCGCTTTTATTGAAGAAGGACAAAAGGTTAATAGCCTGCGGGTAGTTTATCGCATAAGCTCCTTCAGATAGGAGAGCGGATTGTGATGATAGATAAGATCATTGATCTACCAGCAGTTAAGGAGCGCTTAGACGGCGATCGTGATTTCTTTAACGAGTTAGTCGTCATATTAATTAGCGACTACCAAGGGTACCTACAAAAAATGCAATCCGGTTTAAGTACCGGTCAGGGAAAGCCAGTGCAGGAGGCGGCGCATGCTCTAAAAAGTGCACTCGGTAATTTGGGGTCCGTCCGAGCACGGGCTGCGGCGTATGCACTGGAGACGGCCGGAAAGGAGGGTAATCTCAGCGGATTGGAAGCAAAGATTGGGGAACTTGAAGCAGCTTATCAGGAGTTTATAGGCGTTGCAAAGCGCATCGAATCGGGTGAGTTGTGGTAATTGATTAATAAGCTTCCCTTTGAGGGTTTTCCACATTAGTGATACAATCTATTCAGGTATTGATAAGGGGTAGGTAAGAGTTTCTATCCAGAACTTGAGGTTCTTATGTTGAATTCTGCACAGGCCAAATTAACTCCACTTGATAAGCTAAAGGAAATTCGCTCTGGGAAGAGAGTTCCTCGCACAAATGGCTTGCCGGATGATGTCGTCTTAAAATTTTTACAGCTTGATCCGCAGTTAGTTCATGCGGTTGATGCGGGATGGTTGCGGTATGCAAAATGGAAGCGGGATTGCCCTGAGCTGCTTAACTTAAGTGAAGCCGAGCTAATTAAAAAGGTTCAAGGCGATTTTCTTAATTTCTATGATCCGGAATCAGTTTCTCCGTATGTTCCACTCTCTGCCAAGGGTCCTTGGATAATTTCAGTCTATGGTGCCGTGATTTATGACGCCGGCGGCTATGGAATGCTTGGATTCGGTCATTCTCCGGACGGACTTGGTGAAGTCATGGCCGAAGAGCATGTGATGGCTAATTTGATGACCCCGAGTGTGACGCACTATCGGTTCTCACAGAAACTCAAAGAGCATATCGGATTTTCGCGTCGCATGGATCGGCACCCTTATGCTGCCTTTGTTTGTTTGAATAGTGGTTCGGAGTCAAATTCAGTAGCGCTCAGAATTTCTGACTTGAACGCTAAAGTAATGACCGATCCGGGAGGAAGGCACCAGGGAAAGAAGGTAATTTTCTTGGCGCTTAAAGGTGGCTTTCACGGAAGGACCGATCGTCCGGCGCAAGTCTCGCACTCAAGCATGAAGAAATATGCCCAGCTCGCCTCATTTCGCGGACGGGAAAATCTGTGGATAATCGAACCGAACAGCTGTTCCGAATTGGAGGCGGCGTATAATCGTTCAGAAAGTGAGAACTGTTTTATCGAATCGATGGTAATTGAACCTGTCATGGGGGAAGGGAATCCCGGTCTGGCGATTACGCCTGAGTTTTATAAAAAGGCGAGAGAGCTTAGCGCTAAGCACGGTTCACTTTTGCTAGTTGATTCTATCCAGGCAGGGCTTCGCACCCGGGGAATTTTGAGTATTGTTGATTATCCTGGATTTGAGGAGTTGCCGGCTCCTGATATGGAGACATTCTCAAAGGCGATTAACGCCGGGCAATATCCGCTTTCGGTTTTGGCGTTACGCGCTGAAACGGCGAAAATTTATAAAACAGGCGTGTATGGAAATACAATGACCAGCAATCCGCGAGCCCTAGAGCTATCTATTGCAGTGCTGGATAAGTTTACCCCTGCCCTTCAAAACAATATCAGGGAGCGCGGAGTTGA